>JABMSC010000007.1 GCA_013204685.1 Candidatus Omnitrophota bacterium
GGGACAGGGTACGTCGACCATAGGAATATCTCTCTTGAAAGAGAGGCAGTGAAAGATACAAAAGAGGAAGAGAAAGAAGAAGAGGTAGCAGAGGAAGAATAACAGTTGTTCATGGTTCATAGTTCGTAGTTCATGGTTGTGGGGCAACGAACAATGAACGATGAACTAAATAGGCGATAGACGAGGAGAAACAATGCCAACAATAAATCAGTTAATAAGAAAAGGCAGAAAAACAGTTAAAGGTAAAAGTAAATCACCGGCGCTGCAGGGATGTCCTCAGCGGAGAGGTGTTTGTCTGCAGGTAAAAACAAGGACACCAAAGAAACCTAACTCTGCACTCCGGAAAATAGCCAGGATCCGTCTTACGAACGGGCTGGAAGTTACCGGTTATATCCCGGGAGAGGGTCATAATCTCCAGGAGCATTCCATAGTTACGATCCGCGGCGGCAGGGTAAAGGATCTTCCCGGTGTAAGGTATCATATAATCAGAGGCAAGCTCGATTTTTCGGGAGTTGATGGAAGGATGAAGAGCAGGTCAAAATATGGCGCTAAAAAGCCTAAGAAATAAAAGGAAAATTACTTTAAAAAAAGGACGAGGGAAATAATATGAGAAGAAGAAGAGCGGAAAAAAGAGAATCCTCACCGGACCCCAAATATAACAGTCAGTTGCTTGGTAAGTTTATGAATATGGTCATGGAAAGAGGAAAAAAGTCCATATCCGAAAAGATCGTCTACGGCGCATTGGACATTATAAAGGAACAGATTAAGGATAAGGACCCGCTTGAAGTATTTAAGCAGGCGCTTGAAAACGCACGGCCGCTTTTGGAAGTAAAATCACGAAGGATAGGCGGAGCAACATATCAGGTACCGCTTGAGGTGAAGATGGATCGCGGTCAGTTCATAGCCATGAGGTGGATAAGGGATTTTGCCCGGAATCAGAAGGGAAAACCCATGAGGGTAAAACTTGCGGAAGAACTGATGAACGCTTATAAAAGAGAAGGAATGGCCATGAAAAAGCGCGAAGATACACACAAAATGGCTGAGGCAAATAAGGCGTTTGCGCATTTTAAGTGGTAAGTCAGGTTCAAAGTATAAGGGGTAAGGGGAAAGAAGTAAAAAAGTAAAAAATGGTAATAACAGCAGAAAAAACAAGAGGACATACGAACGTGGCAGAAGAAGAAGAAAAAATACAAGACTTAAGAAACATTGGAATTATCGCGCATATAGATGCCGGCAAGACTACTGTGACTGAAAGAATACTATTTCATACGGGCAAGACCTATAAAATAGGCGAAGTTCATGAAGGTACTGCCGTAATGGACTGGATGGAACAGGAACAGGAAAGAGGCATTACTATAACGAGTGCCGTAACGACATGTGCCTGGGGAGATAAAAAAATAAATATCATTGATACTCCCGGGCACGTGGATTTTACTATTGAAGTTGAACGTTCCTTGAAAGTGCTTGATGGGACACTTGTAGTCTTCTGTGCAGTTGGAGGCGTGCAGCCGCAGACCGAGACAGTATGGCGTCAGGCGGATCGTTATGAAGTCCCGAAAGTAGCTCTTATAAACAAATTGGACCGCACGGGTGCTGACTTTTATAAGGTTATTATTGATATGCACAAAAAGCTGGGGGCGAATGCAACGCCTATACAGATACCAATCGGTAAAGAGGATGAATTCAAGGGGGTAATAGATCTGGTGGGATGTAAGGCCTATATGTTCGGGGAAGAGGGTGACCTTGGCGAGATCGTAGAAGAGGAAATCCCGGAGGACATGAAAGATCTTGCGAGTCACTGGAGGCATAATTTAATCGAGAAACTTGCAGATGCAGATGATGAAGTCGAGAAACTTTATCTTATGGATAAGGGAATATACCCGGAGGAGTTGAAGAAACACATCAGGAGAGTTACAAACAAGAATCTATTTGTACCTGTCATGTGTGGTTCGGCCCTGAAGAATAAAGGCATAAAATTAGTTCTGGACGCCATATGTGACTACCTGCCTTCTCCGGTAGATGTTGATCCGCCGCATGCGATCAACCCGAAAACTGAAGAAGAAGTTATTATAGTTCCGGAGAAGGAACAGCCCTTATGCGCGTATGCATATAAGATCATGAATGATCCCTTTGTAGGAACAGTTACATACACAAGGATCTATGCCGGCGAACTCAAAGCAGGAACCTATATTTATAATTCAACTAGCAAGCAAAAAGAAAGAGTGGGAAAGATCGTAAGGATACATGCTGATGAGCGGGAAATGGTCGACTCAGCCGGTCCCGGTCAGATAGTGGGACTGGTGGGCCTCAAGAATACTTCAACAGCTCATACTCTTTGCAATGAAGCTCATCAGATAACTCTCGAGAGAATAGAGTATCCGGAGCCGGTTATATCAATGGCCATAGAGCCGCAGACAAAAATGGACCAGGATAAGCTCGGTGAAGGGCTTAAGAAACTTGAAGCTGAAGACCCGTCATTCAGGGTTAACTATAACGAAGAAACAGGGCAGACAATAATAAACGGTATGGGTGAACTTCACCTGGAGATAATTATTGACAGGCTGAAGAGAGAATTTAAAGTTGGAGCAAATGTAGGCAGCCCGCAAGTGGCCTATCGCGAAACTATAACCAGGGCGGTAGAAGCGACCGGTAAATTTGTGCAGCAGACAGGCGGGCGCGGGCAGTATGGACATGTAGAAGTAAGACTCGAGCCATGCGAGCAGGGAGAAGGCGTTGTTTTTGAAGAGGAGATAAGAGGCGGTGCCATACCCCGGGATTATTTCAAGGCAATTGAGAAAGGCATAAGAAGTGCTGCTGAAACAGGGGTTATGGCGGGGTATCCTGTTACAGGAATTAAAGTTACACTTTATGACGGATCATTCCATGAAGTTGATTCATCTGAGCTGGCTTTCAATAATGCGGCCGGTATAGCTTTGAGAGAAGGAATACGTAAAGCCGGGTCGGTTTTACTGGAACCTATCATGAAGCTTGAAGTGACTACGCCTGATGAGTATCTGGGAGATGTGATAGGGGACATGAATATGCGCAGAATAAAGGTGGAACATATCAAGCAGAAGGCGACGACAAAAATAATCCAGGGAGCTGCACCTTTGGCGCAAATGTTCGGATACGCAACGGCGTTAAGGAGCTTGACACAGGGTAGGGCACTATATACAATGGAGCCTTCTTTTTACAAGGCGGTTCCTAAAGACATACAGGAGAAGCTGGTGTCTGGAACACAAGCGGCATAAATATAAATGAAGGTGAGAGCTATAGTATTATAGTATATTGCGAGTACCAAGGAATTGAAGGAGGACATGATGGCAAAGGCAAAATTTGAA
>JABMSC010000058.1 GCA_013204685.1 Candidatus Omnitrophota bacterium
AAAATAGTTATTGAGGAATAATGGAAAACATGCGCTTTATCGTAACAAAAGAAATGGGCAAGCTTGCAAAATGGCTCAGGATCCTGGGATACGACAGCGTGTATTATGATAAAAGCGATACCCCGGGACTGATCATACGCGCCTTAAGGGAAGAGCGCATTTTACTTACAAGAAGCGATGGGCTTACGAAGTATAAAGGTATTAAGTTAGTTGTAATAAAACATGACCACGTTGAAGATCAGCTTGACCAGACCGTAGAAGAATTAGGGTTTCAAGTGGAGGAAAAACATGTTTTTACAAGATGTATCGAGTGTAATGCTCCTCTAAATGGCATAAGTAAGGCTAAAATTGAGGGCAAAGTCCCAGAATATGTCTTAAAAACTCAGGAAATCTTCAAAATATGCCCTGAATGTAATAAGATCTTCTGGAAAGGAACGCATTGGGACATGGTGAAGGGGTGGCTGGAAGGCAGAGAAAGGGGTAAGGGGTAAGTGATAAGGGGCAAAGTGTTCGGGACTGCAGGTCCGCAACACCGGGAGTTACGGAAGCGTGGGGATGAAAAACACTTAAGTGGAGGGAAATGACCAAAAAATGCACAAAAATCACTAGAAAAACCCAAAAATGCACTATAATTTCGAACAAAAATATAGCTTCAGACCATTTTTTGTTAAAAATAGAAGCCCCTTTTCTTGCAAAAAACGCTAATCCGGGACAATTTGTCAATGTAAAGGTCAAAGACAATGTGACAGATCCTTTGCTGAGGATCCCCTTGGGCGTACATAGAGTGCACTCAAGGGAAATAGACCTCTTATATAAGGTTGTTGGCCCCGGAACCGAGCTGCTCAGCAAAAGGAAAAAAGGTGAAAAACTGGATGTTTTGGGCCCTCTTGGGAATGGCTTTGATCTAAGTTCGATAAATGATGGAAGGGATAAAACAGCGATCATAGTCGCAGGGGGCCATGGTGTGGCGCCATTGGTCGCTCTTGCGGAGGAGATGGCCGGAAAGAAGATAAAAATAGAAGTTTTTGCGGGACACTCTACAAAAAAGCATATTGTATGCGTAAAAGAATTCAAAAAACTGGGCGCAAAGGTACACATTGCAACTGATGACGGCACCCAGGGCCATAAAGGACATGTTACCGGCCTTCTTAACA
Organism: Candidatus Omnitrophota bacterium; assembly: GCA_013204685.1. Taxonomy (GTDB): domain Bacteria; phylum Omnitrophota; class Gorgyraeia; order Tantalellales; family Tantalellaceae; genus JABMSC01. The sequence continues at coordinate 1,155 of JABMSC010000058.1, forward strand.
AACACATAAAGAGCGGGGATTACGACCCGGGCCTTGCGACCATTTATGCTTGCGGACCCCGTCCGATGCTATCAACCCTTGCAAAAGATGTAAAAAGGTATAAAATACCAACACAGGTATCTTTAGATGAATATATGGCATGCGGGATAGGCGCGTGTTTAGGATGTGCCGTTCGCACTCGGGATGGATATAAGCTTATTTGTAAAGATGGCCCGGTGTTTGATGCAGGGGAGGTCGAGTGGGGCAAGGTAAAGGGATAACTCAGGATATGGATTTAATAATAAAAATTAAAAATATTACATTTAAAAATCCCATATGGGTGGCGTCAGGAACATTCGGGTGCGGAGAGGAATTCCAGGATTTTGTTGATCTGGAAAAAGTAGGGGCGATCGTTACAAAAACTGTTACCGCGCGCGCCCGCGAAGGTAATCCCCCGCCAAGAATAGTTGAAACCGCTTCCGGGCTCCTTAATTCGATCGGTCTTGAAAATAAGGGAATCGACTTTTTCTTAAAAGAGCAGTATCCTTTTTTGAAAAAGATAAAGACCAGAAAAGTTGTAAGTGTCTCCGCATCCAGCGTAAAAGAATTCGAGAAGTGCATAGAGAAGATCTACGAAAAAGAAGATCCGGATGCTGTCGAACTTAATCTGTCATGCCCGAATGTAAAGCATTCCGGGACAAAATATAATTTATTAGCGCAGGACGCTAAAGCGACCGCAAAAGTCGTTCGCGCCGCAAAGAAGAAAACAAAAAAACTTTTGATCGTTAAGTTAACCCCGAACGTAACGGATATAGCCGGCATTGCAATAGCCGCGGAGGCTTCAGGCGCAGACGCGGTAGCTCTGGTCAATACATACCCGGGCATGGCCATTGACGCCGAAGCGATGAAACCCGTGCTTGGCAATGTAGTGGGGGGCCTGAGCGGCCCGGCAATAAAACCCATGGCGCTTAAAGCCGTGAGAGATGTTTACAAGAATGTAAAGATCCCGGTTATCGGTATGGGCGGTATTATGACGGGAATAGATGTTGCGGAATTTATGCTCGCGGGTGCACGAGCCGTTCAGCTTGGAACGACGAACCTGGTGGACCCGTCAAGTTACGAAAGAATACTCGGAGAGTTTAAAGCATACTTGAAACGTAAAAAGATAAAGAAGGCGGCGAGCCTGGTGGGTAAGTTGGGATAAGGGGTAAGAAAGGGTCAGGGGGCGAGGAGCGACAAGTAACAAACGAAGGCGAGCCAGGCGACGCGTGCCCCGTACGAAGCCGAAGGCTTTCGTATGGGGAAGCAATCTCAAAACGGGGCGCGCCTGCAACCCGGCACCCGAAAGCGAGAAAACATGAAACCGAAAGAAAGACTGATCGTAGCGCTTGATGTAGACACTTTGGAGGGGGCCCTTGAGCTTGTTGAGACATTGTCTCCGGTAGTTGATATTTTCAAAGTGGGGATAGCTCCTTTCACAGCCTTCGGGCATGAACTGCTTGAAAAAATAAACGAATTAGATAAAAAAGTTTTTCTCGATCTGAAAGTTCACGATATTCCCAACACTGTCAGAAATGCCGCTTATGCTGCTGCCAAAAAGGGAGTTTTCATGATGAACTTTCATTGTCTGGGAGGGGAGAGCATGCTTCAAGCGGCAGCAGAAGGAGCCGAAGAAGCCGCGCTCCGGCTGCATAAGCCGGGACCACTTCTTCTTGGAGTTACAATACTCACAAGCATGAGCCAGGATGATATGCAGTCGATCGGGATCACAGGCAGCGTAGAAGAGAAGGTTCTGGACCTGGCATTAAAAGCGTACAATGCGGGATTGAACGGCGTAGTGGCTTCCGCGAAAGAAGCGAGCAGCATAAAAGATAAATTTGGCGAGAAGTTCATAGTTGTTACCCCCGGGATAAGACCCGAGTGGGCTGCTAAGGGCGACCAAAAAAGGGTTCTCACGCCGAAAGAAGCAACTATGGCCGGGGCGGATTATATAGTTGTTGGCAGGCCCATTATAGAAGCGGATGATCCGGCGCTGGCGGCGGAAAAAATAATAAAAGAAATAGCCGGCTAGCTGGTTTAAAAACGGGGAGACAAGACATGCAGGAAATGGAAATATTGGATATTTTTACGCGTGAAAGGGCATACCTGCAGGGGCACTTTAAACTTTCAAGCGGGCTCCATTCAGGAGCGTATCTTCAGTGCGCTCTGGTTCTGCAGGAGCCGTCCCTTGCGGCGCGGTTATGCGGAGTCCTGGCGGACAAGTTTAAAGCAGACGCCCCGGACGTAGTTATTGGACCGGCCATGGGAGGGATAGTTCTGGCGTATGAATTAGCCAGGGCTCTTGGTGCGAGGGCAATATTTACCGAAAGGAACACCGACGGGAAGATGGCCCTAAGACGAGGGTTTACAGTATCTGCTAATAACAAGGTGCTCATAGCGGAAGACGTTCTCACTACAGGTAAATCAGTTAAAGAAGTGGTATCATTATTAAAAGAGGACGGCATAGAACCTGCTGGAATTGCGTGTTTAGTCGACAGAAGCAAGGGGGCACTCGATTTTGGTGGAATTAAACATGCAAGCTTGATAAAATTAAATGTTCCGACCTTTATGGAGGAGGATTGCCCGCTTTGCCAGGAGGGCTTACCTATAGTGAAACCGGGGTCGAGGAAACAATAATCCCTAACGGAGGAAAACCATGGAAATGGATCTAAAAAATATTATCGAAAAGATCAAATCTGAAGGCGTCGATGAAGCCCAGCAAAAAGCAACAGTGATAATAAGCGAGGCAAAAAAAGAGGCCGTAAAAACCATCCAGGGCGCTGAGGCCGAAAAAGAAACTATTATAAAAAAGGCTAAAGTGGACGCGGATAAACTAAAGACAAATGCAGAAGAGGCCGTGCGCCAGGCGGCAAGGGATGTCCTCCTGGGATTAAAGGACAGCATTGTCGCTCTTTTTGATAAAGTGACAAAAAAAGACGTGGCCAAGACGCTTACGCCCAAAGTCCTCACAGAGATGATAGTGCGCCTGGTTGATAAGTTCCAGGAAAGCGGCAAAACTGAGGTCGAGGTTCTCTTGAGCGATAAGGACAAAGCGGCTCTTGAAGAAACCCTTTTCGCGAATCTCAAAAAAGAAATAGCCGCAGGTGTTACGCTGAAAGCATCTTCCGCCCTTGAGAGCGGATTCCGGATAGGCAAAAAAGGCGAGAGCTCTTATTATGATTTTACGGATGAAGCGATAACCGAGGCATTCAAAATATTTCTTAACCCCAGGATGGAAGAAATTCTCGAAGCGAAAAAATAGACCTATGGCCGAATATTATTATCTAGTCTCATCACTGCCATACCTGAAATTCGGAGAAACGCCTCCGGTGACGCCGGATAAGTTCATCTCGGAATGCGAGAAGTGGCTTTCCGAAAGCGATATGAAAGCGCTTTCAGACGTAAGTCTTTACGGGCATAAGATAGAAACGCCCACGATAGACGTGCTTGAGGCCTGGCGGGATTTTGACGTGGATCTCAGGGAGCAGCTTGCAAAGAACCGGCTGGGGGAAAAAGAAAAAGCGGATGCTAAAGGATCTGAGGCGATCAAAGAAATACTCGAAGAGCCAAATCCGCTTCTAATGGAACAAAGGATCGAAAGGACAAGATGGAACTTTCTTGAGGACAAGAGAGGGTTCCATTTTTTTGATCTGGGAAGTTTGGTGCTTTACTTTTTAAAACTAAAGATACAAGAGCGTCTTTCAACCTTCCATAAGGATGAAGGCGAAAAATTCTTTTACAACATTTGTGAGGTAAAACATGAAGAAGCAGAAAGGGAAAATAGCCGCGATCAACGGTAACATGATAACCGTTGATTTTGAGGATGATATTATCCAGAACGAAGTTGCATATGTCTTGAGCGAGGGAAAACGTCTGAAATCCGAAGTTATTAAGATCACCGGCAACCAGGCATTTTTGCAGGTTTTCGAGTTCACCAAAGGTATAAAAGTCGGCGACGAGGTAGAATTTTCAGGCGGCATGCTTTCAGTGGAACTGGGGCCGGGACTTTTAACTCAAATATATGACGGGCTTCAGAACCCTTTGCCGGACCTTGCAAGAAAATTCGGTTTTTTTCTCCCGATAGGTGTTGAGCTGGATGCGCTCTCCTCGAAAGAAAAATGGGATTTTACCCCCCTCGCAAAAAAGGGCGACAAGGTAAAAAGAGGGTTTACGCTTGGAAGCGTGCCCGAAGGGATCTTTAAACATAAAATAATGGTACCTTTTGACGTTTATGATGAATGCGAGCTGGTAGGTATTGCAAAAGCAGGAAAATACACGATAAAAGATAAAATAGCGTCGATCAAAGATCCTAAGGGGAAAGTCAGAGATCTTACCATGGCATTTTCCTGGCCGGTTAAGGTCCCGATCGATGCCTATAAGGAAAAACTGCAGCCGGTTGAACCTCTGGACACAAAGGTCAGGATAATTGACACGCTTTTCCCGATAGCCAAGGGAGGCACTTACTGTATACCCGGGCCGTTCGGTGCCGGCAAGACCGTTCTTCAGCAGCTTATAAGCCGTTACGCCGAAATTGATATTGTTATAATCGCGGCCTGCGGGGAAAGGGCCGGGGAGGTTGTTGAAACCTTAAAAGAGTTTCCGAAGCTGGAAGACCCGCGTACGGGACGTACTCTTATGGAAAGAACCATCATTATCTGTAACACTTCTTCAATGCCCGTTGCGGCAAGAGAGTCTTCGGTATACACTGCCACCACTTTAGGGGAGTATTATCGTCAGATGGGACTCAATGTGCTCTTACTGGCAGATTCAACTTCCAGATGGGCACAGGCGATGAGAGAGATCTCGGGCCGGCTGGAAGAGATACCCGGGGAAGAAGCATACCCTGCGTATCTTGAGTCGCGCATCGCCTCCTTTTATGAAAGAGCGGGACTTGTGATCCTTCATGACGAAGAGACAGGGAGCCTTACGATCGGGGGAACGGTAAGCCCCGCGGGCGGGAACTTTGAAGAACCTGTTACTCAGGGGACCCTCAAAGTTGTGGGAGCGTTTCTTGGTCTTTCCCGGGAAAGGTCCGAAGCAAGGCAGTTTCCGTCGGTTGACCCGCTTGAAAGC
>JABMSC010000059.1 GCA_013204685.1 Candidatus Omnitrophota bacterium
ACGACCCATTTCGTCGCCAACAGCAGTAACCTCCGGCTGGGAGTAGCTGCATGTACTGCGCTGGGGGCGATTTTTGGGGCCAGGGCCGGGGTTTTTCTGGCAGAAAAAATAAACTCTAAAACCCTGAAAATAATATTTGCGATCCTGCTCATCTTTATCGGAGTGCGCCTTCTGGGACTCGCAAAAACTCCGGCAGGAACCTCGTCACAGATTTTAGCATATCCTTTTTTAATAATGCTGGGGCTGGCGGCAGGGATGGCCTCCTCGCTTTTGGGGATCGGGGGAGGGGTTCTTCTGGTTCCCGGGCTAATGATCCTTTTTGGTCTGGGCCCCCATGAAGCTATCGCAACTTCGCTAGCCGTTGTTTTCCCGACAGCTATAGTGGGAGCGATCTTTCACAGCAAAAGCTTTAAGATAAACTCTAAAGTTCTTAAAACACTGATCCCGGCAGCTTTAGCGGGTGCTGTGCTGGGGGCGATCGCAACCAATATGGTCCCGGCGAAACTTCTGCAAAACATTTTTGCTGTTTTTATGTTTATATGTGCTGTGAAACTGTTTTTGCAAAAAGAAAAAGGTCTGGAGGAGTCATGAAAAAAAGAGCAAGAACAAAAATAGTAGCAACCCTCGGGCCGGCCAGTAATACCTATACTGTGATACGAAAGATGACCGTGGCGGGGCTTGATATGGCACGGCTGAACTTTTCTCATGGGACGCACGAAAGTCATGCAGAACTCATGAAGACGGTAAGAAAGGTTAACAAAAAGTACCGGCGTCATGTGCGACTACTTCAAGACCTGGAGGGTTTCCGCGTGAGGGTTCGCACATTCAAGAAAAAAGGACCCAAGACGCTCAAGGCGCGGATGACGGTATGGATCACCGCTACGCCGGACACCGGGGAACGGAATGTGATCCCCTTTGATTATAGAGGGGACCTCAAAGGGATAAGGCCGGGGCAATTGATCTACATCGAAGACGGGAACATTATCCTGAAGGCGATATCATCCTCAAACAAAAGAATAAAAGCGGAAGTAGTTGAAGGCGGGCCCCTTAAAGAGAGAAAAGGCGTTAATATGCCGGGCGTGAAGATCCCTTTTTCGAGCATAACCCCTAAAGATAAGAGGGATCTGCTTTTCGGGCTCGAGCACAAAGTCGATTATGTGGCACAGTCTTTTGTCAGGACCAGAAAAGACATGGACACCATTAGAAGGATTGTCAACGCGCACGCCCCAGGGTGCCGGATCATAGCAAAGATAGAGGCAAGAGAGGCGATAAAGAACATAGATTCGATCATAGATGCCTCTGACGGGATAATGGTTGCCAGGGGTGATATGGGAGTAGCTATCCCCATATATGAAGTGCCGATAGTGCAGAAGATGATCATAAAAAAATGCAACCAAAAAAAGAAATTTGTGATAACCGCTACTCAGATGCTTGAAAGCATGACCGAGCACTCACGGCCCACCCGGGCCGAAGTTACAGATGTGGCCAACGCCATACTGGACGGCACAAATTATGTCATGCTTTCCGAGGAGTCGGCAGCGGGAGCCTATCCGGTGAAAGCTGTCAAAATGATGGACCAGATAATTAAATATACCGAAGCGCATGAAAAGCATATCTAACATATTTTACATAGCACTGGTCGCGGGCACTTTCTTGTGCACGCTTTCAGCACATGCCGGCGTTATCCGGAAGGTGACGCCTTCAGCGGAAACTCTTGGGGCATATGAAATGTTTGAAGTTACCGTCTCCACAAGGGTGGGCTACAAAAATCCATATGACCCTGAAAATATAGACGTAAGCGCCCGTATAAAAGTTCCGGGAAAGAGCACTATAGTCGTCCCGGCATTTTTTACCGGAAAAAGGTCCCAATGGAAAATAAGGTATACGCCGGTGGAGACCGGAAAGTTTTCATGCTTCATAAGAGTTAAGACGCCAAAAGCTACTCATAATTCCCCCACGTTTAAGTTCAGAGTAACTGCCTCAGGAAGAGATGGTTTCCTCAGGAGGAGCGCGAATAACGGGTTTTACCTCACATTCGATTCGGGAAAACCCTTTTTCGGGCTGGGACACAATATCGGATGGGTAACGGATAATAATATCGGAATTTACAAAAGATATTTTAAAGATTTCAAGAAATACGGGTGCAACATGACCCGCGTGTGGTTGAATAACCTATGGACCCTTAACATCGAAAACAAAAAAGCCGGGACTTACAACATCGGAGATTCCCGGAAGCTTGATGAGCTGCTAAAGCTAGCGGAAGAATACGGGGTGTATATATTTCTTACGATGGATTCATACGGATCTCTCATGGAAGAACCGGGGCCGTGGGGCGAGAACGCATGGAGGACAAACCCCTACAGCACAAAAAAGGGAGGTCCTTGCGAGGTCCCTGAAGATTTCTTCACCGATCCACAGGCAAAGAAATATTATAAAAACCGCCTGAGGTATATCGCAGCCCGGTGGGGGTACTCAGCTAACATCCTGGCTTTCGATCTCTGGAACGAGATGGATGTCCCGAAAGAATGGGCCCTAGAGATGACGGCTTATCTGAAAAAGATAAACCCGCACGCCCAGCTCATAACAACCAGCCTTGGATACCCGTGGGAAAACAATTTTGATGAAACAGAGATATGGTCTATTCAAAATATTGACATAGTCCAGCAGCATATATACGGAAATCAAGCCGAAGAGGTGACCGGGTACTTAATATCTGTAGGCAAAGAGCTTGAAGAGGAATACAAAAAACCTTTCATCGTGGCTGAATTCGGTATGGACGCAAACACCAATGACAAAAAATGCGATCCCCGGGGCCTGGGCGTAGCGCTTCATAACAGTATATGGGCGGCAAGCATGTCAGGCTCACTCGGAGGAGCGATGAATTGGTGGTGGGCAGGATACGTTCGCGCAAACAACTTGTACCCCGAGTATATGGCGCTTAGGAAATTCATCGAAGGGGTAAACTGGAACGCTAAAGATGTCAAATTCGCGCAAACTACGTCAGTAAAACTAAAAGTTCCCGTGCGGGCAGAAGGCACCTCACTTGATTATAAGCTTTTCCCGCACAAAAAATGGGGAGACATGCGATATGGAGAATTTACCATAGATAATAACGGGGATGTTGCCGGAGGCGTGATAAATTACTATCTGCACGGTTCCCTGAAAAAAAATATAAAAATAGATCCTGTGTTCCATGTAGACTACCCGAAGGCAGGAACGTTTAAGGTGAATGTCGGGACGGTATCCCAGGGAGGGGAGCTTGCTGTCTATCTGGACGGGGAAGAGGTCTTGTCCAAAGAATATCCATGCGGGGACGGGGAGGGACCGTGGCAAAGAAGCATGTTCAGAAAGGACCACAAAGTATATCAGTGTTATTACGATGACACGGTTTCAATAGATGTGCCCGCTGGAGAACATGCGATCAAGCTTGAAAACAGGGGAAAGGACTGGATAGGATTAAGAAAGGTCGCTTTAACGAACTACAGGGACCCGAATAGCGCAAATGTGCGAATAACCGGTATGGTTGTAGGGAAAGATATCTTGATCTGGATGCAGGACAAGAATTGGCGCTGGAGCCTCTGCCGGACCGAAAGTCCTCCAGCGGTTATTTCCGGCAGCTTTTTCGACTTAAGGGACCTTGTCCCCGGAAGCTACAAACTGGAATGGTGGGACACTCACGAAGGGGAGGTTCTCTTCCGGGAGACGAAAACGATCAACGAAAACAGGATGCGGATAGTGATCCCGGAATTTTCCAAAGATATTGCCTGCAGGATAACAAAAGAATGATTGAACTTGCAGGACGAATTCATCCTCGCTTCCGCTTCCGCTTTCGCGCACGGATTAATAATATAAAAATATTTTAACTTTGGAAGCCAAATATATGCTATTATACATAAAATCCAAGAGAGGCCTATACGGGCAAAGAGGATAAAAAAAATGAAGAAGAGGCTGTATATTATTTTTTTACTGATGCTTGTGATCGGATCCAGCGGGTGTGCCCGCAGAGAGGTAGTAACCATAAAAGATGTAAGCGGATTCTACGAAACGGTAGATGTTAAGGGCGCGCCTAATATTGTCATTAATGATTTTGCGGATTTCAGGAAAGACAAAAAGAATGTCGGAAAAATATGGGTCTGGACTTTTGAGTCGACCAGCCCGCTAAACGCCGCGCTTGCCGACAGGATAGCGGTGAGGTTAAAGTCAACAGGCTTTAACGTAAAAAAGACAGCATTTGAACAAGTGACAAAAAGCGATGTCAGGGACGTGCTGGAAGAGAACTCAAGCAGACTTTTTGTCTACGGCAAGCTGAATTCTTTTTATTTTTCGTCGCCTGAACCCATCACCAAGGCAACAAAGGGCGAGACGTCCTTTTATGCGGAAGTCGCCGATGAGAATGGGAACAAGGTTTTTGGTAAGGAATACACGGTGGGGGCGAAAAAATGTGTGGGTTTCGATGTAAAAACCGGAGCCGGTAAGCTGATAGAGCTAAACCTAGACACGTGTGTGGATACACTCTTCGGGGACGAAGAGTTCGTTGCGCTCTTAGAGAAAGACAAAAAAGCCGGGTTAAGGAAAAAAGAACCAAAGAAGAAAGCATGGTTCAAGAAAGAAGAGCCGGAGGCAGTAATCGGTGAAACCAAAGAAGAGGACGAGGAGGAAAAGGCGCAACCGGCAGAGGGTGAAGTGTATAGCGTTTCGGAAGAGCTGGAAAGGATCGTGACTTTACACGATTCCGGAGACTTGACCGACGAAGAATTTAAAAAAGCAAAAGAAAAAGTGTTGGAGTAAAGAGAGGGCATGACTTATGAATGCGCAGCATTCATAAGTCATAAGCCCGAACTTACCCCGCCCTTTTGCAAAAAGGGCGGGGTTTAATTCGCAGACGGCCTTTGGCCTACAATTTATGAAAATCGGAGGTAATTTTCATAAATTGTCTGCTCATTAAAGGAGGGAAGAAATGCCATACGATAACAGTTTGGATGCAACATTGTTCTCAAAATCCTGGGAAAACGACGGGGATCGACTGACCGTGAGTATTCGTTCTTATAATAACGGGCAAAAAAAACTTCAGCTTTCCAGAGAAAGTGTCAACAACCAGGGCGAATTAAGATTTGCAAAACTGGGAAGAATGACAAAAGACGAAGTGGAAGCAGTTATGCCTCTGATGCAGGAAGCAATTCAGAACATGCAATAAAACACGAAAAAAAGCCCTTCACATTTAAACAATGAGAGGGGCTTTTTTGTTCACCGAGATCAAGGTCTTGTCAAACACTCTTTCTAAAGGAGAAGTGCGCTTCTTTCGGGAAAAGCGAAAGATCTATTGGAAGGGTCCTAACCGATGCAACTCTTGCGTAAAATCATATTTTATATTCTGGCGCTGGTATATATCATCAGCTGCCCACTCATCATATTGTATGCCTTCGGGTATATCTATAGTCCCGGCAAACCCGGAGAAGGAGGAAGCGTCCTGCAAACGGGGCTTATGTATGTGGCAACAGTCCCTCCTGGTGCGACATTACAGGTAAAAGGCACGGAACACCCGCAAACAACACCGGCAACGATCAGGGACCTTTTACCCGGGACCTACCCCATTGCCATAGAAATGGAAGGATATAACAGCTGGAGCCAGGATATTCCGGTCGAGGCCGAAAAGGCCACGGTTCTTGATAAAATAATACTCTTGCCAAAAAAGTGGAAAGAAGAAAAACTGCTAGAAGGCCCTTTTACGGATCTTGCGCCCATGCTCGGAAGCGGACACTTTCTTGTTAAGGGCGGTCCGAACGCGGGAAATTTTACGGTATATAATTATACGGATGACAAGGAAATACCCCTTCTTGAAGACGGGTCCCCTTTTTTCAAAGACAAGGTCCTATCTTACTACCTGGTAGATAAAAGCTCGGCAATGCTTTTGCGCGTCGGGACTTCCGGGGAAGAAAAGTTCCTCTGGATAGAACCGGACGAAGATCCCGGCAAGGCGACGGACGTAACGAGTTTATTAGAGGATCTCCCTGAGAGGATCAAGTGGGTGCCGCAAGCAGAATGGCTGCAATTCGGGGAGGACAGGCTTTATACATATCAGTCCGGATATGTGAACCGCATAGACATTGAGTCCGGGGCGGTGTATCCGGAATATGTGAACGAAGTAAAAGGATATGCTCTTTTCAATAATGAAATATACGTTTTAAAAGAAAACAACGAATTTTTAAAGATGGATCTCAATAAGGACAACAAGAATAAGCTCTTGGATGATCCGGAACTGGGGCACCGGCTCTTTGGAGAAAAGGGATATTTTGAGGTTGAGGTTCTTTCGGATGATTTCATTCTTTTCGTGGGGGAGAAGGGAGAGCTTTTGGCAAACCGCCTTCCACATAGATTTGTTGAAGGAGGGATCAGGGGTCTGAAGCCGTATATGCCCCTTGAACATGTTCTTCTCTGGAAGAAGGACAGCATAGGCATATTGGATTTCTCGACGGAAGAAACAGGCAATGTTGAATTCGAAAAGGGCCCCACGCTTACATGGATATACACCAAGGGGAAAAATATCGAGCAGTGTTTCTGGGTGTACGAGGGAACGCACATACTTTTCCGGGACGGGATGGATGTTTTTCTTATCGAAAGCGAAGAGTACGGAGAATATATATTAAGCCACCTTTTCCGCCTTGGAGATAAAAGCAATATCAATTATTCTGACGACACAAAAGAGATCTATTTTCTTGAAGCCTCAAAAGGAGATCTCGTGTCCGTAAATTTGATGCCGGAAACAACAGTGCTGCAAGGGGCGCTCCCCGCCGGTAAAAATGAGAAAAAATAAATATGACGACATTTGAGTTTACTGCAAACAATCTAAACCGGCGGGAAAGAAGGAAACAGCGCATTTTCGAAATAATTCCCGGCCTGACAAGCTGGAGCATTCTGATCGGGATGGCTGTGATGGCGTTTACCTGCCCGCTTGCGGCCGCAGTCATAATAATAGCATTTTATCTCTATTGGCTTTTGCGGCTTTTATATATGATGCTTTTTCTTGTTTTTTCCTACGCAAGGCTTAAGGCCGAAGAAAAATCGGACTGGATGGCCAGAATAAGGGGGATAAACGATATAGACAGGAGCATTGATGCCGTAAAAAAGCTATCTTCACATAAGGACAGAGGAGAAAAGGCCTCTCTTCTATTTTTCCGGAAACAGCTTGAAGAACTGCGCAGAAAAGGGGGAAGCATCCCCTTGGTGGAAGACATATATCACCTTGTGATCATTCCGGTTGCGAAAGAAACCAAAGACATAGTCGAGCCGGGGGTGAGGAGCCTTGCCGGAAGCATTTTCCCGCCTGAAAAGATACTTGTCGTGATGGCCCTGGAAGAGAGGGCAAGCGCTGAAGTTTCTGAAGGGGTTGCTCAATTAAAAAAAGTATACGGGGACAAGTTCATGGACATGCTGGTCGCTGTTCACCCGGATGGTATCGTAGGGGAAGCAAGAGGAAAAGGGGCGAACGCGACTTTCGCCGCGAAAAAAGCGGCAGAATATTTTAAAGAAAAGAAGATCCCGCTAGAAAACATCACGTCGTCGTGTTTTGACTCCGATACGGTAATAAACCCGGATTATTTTGCCAGCCTTACATATTACTTTTTAACATGCCCTAAGAGGCAGCGCGCAAGTTTTCAGCCCGTTCCGGTTTACAATAATAACATCTGGGAGGCCCCCGGGATAACAAGGGTGCTTGAGATCGGCTCCTCCTTCTACCAGCTCATAGAAGCAACTAATCCCGAAAAACTGGTAACCTTTTCGAGCCACAGCATGAGCTTTAAAGCTCTCGTCGAGGTGGGGTACTGGCCGGTGGACATG
>JABMSC010000060.1 GCA_013204685.1 Candidatus Omnitrophota bacterium
ACGCGATCCCTGACATCGGGGAGATGCAAGTAATTGTCTACGCGGATTGGCCGGGCCGAAGTCCACAAGATGTGGAAGATCAGGTAATATATCCCCTGACCACCGGGCTTATGGGGACTCCGGGCGTCAAAGTCGTGAGATCTACTTCTGCTTTTGGGTTTGGTTTGGTAAATATGATATTTGAAGAGGGGACGGACTTTTACTGGGCACGAACGCGTGTACTTGAACGGCTTGATTTCGCAAAAAAAAATATTCCCAATGATGTAGTTATTACATTGGGGCCTGACGCAACGGCCCTTGGCCAGATTTTCTGGTACACAGTAGAAGGCGAGGGATATGATCTTGTTGAACTTAGATCAATACAGGACTGGTATATACGGTATCAGCTTAATAGTGTTCAGGGTGTGGCAGAGGTTGCTTCAGTTGGGGGGTATGTTAAACAATATCAAATTGATATCGATCCGAATAAACTAGCCGCATACGGCATCTTGTTGAAAGAAGTAATAAATGCCGTTGAAAGGTCCAACATCGATGTGGGGGCGAAAGTTTTTGAAGAAGGTGGAATGGAATTTATAGTCAGGGGAAAGGGGTTTATAAAAGATGTACATGACATAGCAGATATAGTTGTCAGCGAAAAAGAGGGAGTGCCCATTTATGTGAAGAATATTTCAACGGTTACCATTGGGCCGGAATTTCGTAGAGGAGCTCTCGATAAAGAAGGCAAAGAAGTAACCGGTGGCGTTGTTCTTATGCAATACGGAGCAAATCCCCTGAAAGTCATTGAAGGGGTCAAAAAGAAAATTAAAGAATTATCCGTGGGATTGCCGCCCGGTGTCAAAATAGTTCCATTTTATGATCGAACAGGTCTTATTTTACGTTCGATTAGTACGTTGAAGACAACCCTTACACAAGAAACAATAATCACGATCCTGGTTATCACTGTATTTTTATTACATTTTTTCGGAAGTTTGATAATTTCCATAGTGTTGCCCCTGGGGATCTTAATAGCATTCATTCTCATGTATCTTTTTGGGATAGACGCCAACATAATGTCTTTAGGCGGTATAGCAATAGCAATTGGTGTAATGGTCGACTCGGGTTGTGTATTAGTCGAGAATATTTACAGAAAACTTAGCTTACAACAGAAAGAAAGGCAAAACGAAAACATTGTCCCCTCAGAGAGGTTATCCGTATGCATCGAAGGAGCGCAAGAAGTTGGCAGGCCCGTTCTTTTTGCGCTGTTGACGACTATCGTCGGGTTTTTTCCCGTATTTGTTTTAACGGGTCAAGCCGGAAAACTTTTCAGACCTCTTGCTTTCACTAAAACCTTCACAATGGCCGGAGCTGCGCTTATAACACTTTTATTATTACCGACATTATGTTTTTATTTATTGAGAGGACGTTTAAAAACAGATGAAGAGAATGTTACAACCATGTTTTTGAAACGTATATACCGTCCATCGATAACATGGAGTCTTAAAAATAAGCGCATAGTGGCGATTATTGCTGCTATACTGATTTTATCGGGTGTTGTTTGCGGAAGCATGATACAACAGGAATTCACGCCTCCTCTGGACGAAGGGGATTTGTTATTTATGCCGGTATTATTGCCGGGTGCCTCGCTTACTCAGGTGATGGAAGTGATGAAAATTCAGGATACCATTATCAAAAATGAGTTTCCGAATGAAGTAAAATGGGTAGTTGGGAAACTGGGGCGTGCAGAGACCGCAACAGATCCGGCACCTGTGGGCATGATAGAGACCATTATACATCTCAAAGATAAGAAATATTGGCGCAGAGGGATGACACGTGAAAAAATAATTCAGGAAATACAGGAAAAAACCATGATGCCTGGAGTTAGCCCGATCATGACGCAGCCCATAAGAAACAGAATTGATATGCTGGCTACAGGTATTCAGACCCCTGTTGGGATCAAGGTCTTTGGGCCGGATCTCGATAAGACGGTTAAGATAGCATCTGAAATAGAAAGCGTGGTTAGTCAAGTTGAAGGAGCTGTTAGCCCTTATGCGGAAAGGATTTCAAATAGACCTTATTTCGAGATAGAGATAGATCGTAAAAAAGCAGGAAGATATGGGATCCAGGTAGGAGACATTCAACAGGTTATAATGACAGCTATAGGCGGTATGAACTTAACAACAACTGTTGAGGGCAGAGAAAGATATCCTGTTCGAATAAGGTATTTAAGGGAATTAAGGGATTCACCGGAGGCCTTGAAGAGAATATACATATGCACTGCAAATGGAGAGCATATTCCGTTAACGCAAGTGGCATCGCTTAAAAAAGTACCGGGGCCGGCAGTTATTAATTCGGAAAATACCCTGTCATATTCGAGGATTTTTGTAAATGTTAATCAGGATAAAGTTGGTCTAGTAGATTTTGTTAAAAACGCTCAAAAAGCTGTTCAAGAAAAGATTAAACAAGGTGGAATTAGCTTACCACAAGGTTATTTTATTAACTGGTCAGGACAGTTTGAATCAGAAATGGAATCACGCAAACGTCTTATGCCTTCGTTTCTGATAGCATTGAGCATAATTATGCTACTCTTATATATGGCTTTTAAAAAGGGCAGTTCTTTATTGATACTTTTTACAGGTATCCCCGTTTCTCTTGTGGGCGGCATTATATTTCTATTTATTTTCGGATTTAAATTTTCTACTGTTGTATGGGTAGGTTTTATTGCTTTATTCGGGATTGCTACAGATAATGCCGTGGTATTGTTGTCTACTTTGGATAATCTGTTCAAAAAAAGAGTACCAAAAACTAAAGAAGAAATTTACAACACGATTATCGAAGGTGGACTTTTAAGGATTCGCCCTGCAATTATTACAACAGCAACGACTATTCTGGCACTTATGGCTATAATGTTTTCTACCGGTACCGGTTCCGAAATAATGAAACCGATGGCAGCACCTACAGTTGGAGGTTTAATTACTGCGACTTTGTCAAATTTAATATTAGTACCCGTGTTATATTGCTGGTTAAAAGAAAGACAATTACAAAAACAAAGGAGAGGAAAGCATGAAAACTCTTGAGCCGATTCTTAAAAAACACCCTTTCTTTAAAGACCTGGAGCAGGAATACCTCGACTTCATTGTTGGCTGTGCTTCTAATGTGGTGTTTAAAGAAGGCGAGATCATCATGAAAGAAAATGACCCGGCAGATAAATTTTTTCTTATCCGGGAAGGCATGGCCGCAATAGACATCCCTATATCAGAACGC
>JABMSC010000061.1 GCA_013204685.1 Candidatus Omnitrophota bacterium
GCCCTATACCCATATGGTCATCAATATCGGTCCGCCTCCAATTGGGATGCTGCAGGTATGTAATATGTCTTTCGGGATGCGGCATCATCCCCAGGATCCTGCCTGAGGGATCACAGATCCCTGCGATATTGTCCACAGAACCATTGGGATTATCCGGATACCCGGTAAGCGCGCCCTTCTTGTCTGAATAGCGGAACACGATCTGGCCGTTCTTCTTCAAGGCATCAAGAACCTTACCGTTTCGCGGTATAAATTTTCCTTCCGCATGCGCGATCGGGATATTTATAACTTCGGGGATATTCCTGGTCCATACACACACCTGACGCTTACCCTCGGATCCCCCGTCTCTTTTAAGGTACACCCACCTGTCATAGAACTGCCCTGAATCATTAAGGCTCAGCGTAGCCTCTATATTGCCGCTCTTAGCGCCTCCGGTATTCGGCAGAAGCCCCATCTTAACAAGAACCTGGAACCCGTTACATATTCCAACAACAAGTTTTCCCTGTGAGACAAAACGTTCTATCTGCCGCTTCAAGCTCGATCTAAGTTCATTGGCAAGGATCCTTCCCGAGGCAACGTCGTCCCCGTAAGTAAAGCCGCCCGGAATAGCAATAACATGATATTCTTCAAGAACGCGTTTATTCTTTTTCAGGGCGTTTACATGGATGAGGTCCACTTTCGAACCCGCGCGCTGGAAAGCATAGGCCGTTTCTTTATCGCAATTTGTTCCTGCCGTCCTGAGTATGATCGTCTTAACAGTTTTTTTCATAATACTAAATTGTTCCCGCGTCCCTACGTCCCTTCGTGCATAAGTTTCTTAAAAGGCTTCTGCCAGTTTTCCTTAAGTTTTCTGATCCCGGTTTTTATCACTGTCTTATCTTTAAGACCCTTCACTGTCATGGCGGTGCTACAGGTTACCTTCCCGATAAAACCTACCGGTATATTTTTCATTCTCTTCTCGAATGCATTTTTCTTTCCTTCGGGAACCTCGACAATAAATCTTGAATTGGATTCCGAGAAAAGCAAAACATCGTCCCGGGTGATGGATCTTTCTCTCGGAACTTTTTTAAGGAATACTTCCGCTCCCAGCCCTCCGGCAAAAAGCATCTCCGCCAAAGCGACAGCTATCCCGCCTTCGGAACAGTCGTGAGCAGATGCGATGAGTCCCCCCTTTATCGCAGAGGTCATTTTTTTCATTAACTTTAAAGATCTGACGGGATCAACCCGCGGAACCATCCCGCCCTTTTTGCCCGTCACAAGAAAATACTGGCTCCCTCCCATCTCCTGAAGAGTTTTCCCGACAACATATATCAAGTTGCCGCTCTTCTTCATGTCAGAGGAGACGGTCTTGCGCACATCATCCACCACGCTTACCGCCGAAATAAGTAAGGTCGGGGGTATGGAAACTGTTTTCCTGCCTGTATTGAACTCATTGTTCAGGCTGTCCTTTCCGGAGATAAAGGGCGTTTTGTACACCTTTGCCATATCGTAACAGGCCTGTGAGGCGCGAACAAGCCCTCCTAATTGTTCCTTTCTCTCGGTATTCCCCCAGCAAAAATTATCTAACAGCGCCGTTTTGTCGACTTCTCCGCCAACTGCAACTATCTGCCTGAGCGCCTCATCAATGGCACTCGCAGCCATCCAGTAGGGATCAATATCACCGTATCTGGGGTTGATCCCGTTGGAAACAGCAATACCCTTATTGCTGTTCAGGAAAGGACGGTTGATCGATGCATCGGAAGGCCCGTCATTATCAACACCAACGAGCGGTTTCAAGACACTTCCTCCCTGAACCTCGTGGTCATACTGCCTTATTATCCATTCTTTACTGCAAACATTCCAGCCGGAAAGGATCTCGAGAAGATCCTTTGTATGATCTTTCTTCTTTGCCGGTAAGACCTTTTTGTCCTCTTTTTTCCGTTTCCATACGGCGGTGCGGGTTACCTTTGGAAGACCGTTATGCAAAAATTTCATATCCAGATCCGCCGCCAAATTCCCGTCATAATAGAGATGAAGTTTTTTAGTGCTGGTGAATTTGCCTATCACGGTCGCCTCAACATCTTCGCTCCCGAAAACATCCATCAGCTTCTTGAGGTTTTTGGGTTTAACGGCAAGTACCATTCTTTCCTGGGCTTCAGAGACCCAGATCTCCCAGGGCTTAAGTCCTTCGTACTTTAAGGGAATTTTCTCCAGATGAACCTCTGCGCCGGTTTCCTCACCCATCTCGCCCACTGCGCTTGAGAAGCCCCCGGCGCCGCAGTCGGTTATGGCATCGTAAAGCTCTCTGTCCCTCGCCTTTATCAAAGTATCCAGCATCTTCTTCTCCGTAATGGGGTTCCCTATCTGGACTGCAGTTGAAGAAATGGTCTCGGATTCCGAGGTTAGCTCAGCCGAAGAAAAAGTCGCGCCGTGTATGCCGTCCCTTCCCGTTCTTCCTCCGACAGCAACTATCAAGTCTCCGGAAGAGACCTTTTTAGTGGAAAACTTGTGAGGCATTATTCCCACATTGCCGCAGTAAACAAGAGGGTTGCCCGTATACCTCTCATCAAAGCATACGGCGCCATTGACTGTGGGTATGCCCATTTTGTTGCCGTAATCGCGCACTCCCGAGACAACACCTTTAAGAACTCTTTTAGGATGAAGGGCCCCCTTGGGGACAGATGAAAGCGACATGTCCGGCATGCCGAAACAGAACACGTCAGTGTTGATTATAGGTTTGGACCCGCGGCCGGTCCCCATAGGATCGCGAAGAACTCCCCCTATGCCGGTTTCCGCTCCGCCGTAAGGCTCAAGCGCCGAAGGGTGGTTATGCGTCTCCACCTTAAAGCATATATCATGTTTTGAATCAAACCGTATTATGCCGGCATTGTCCTTAAAGACAGACACGCACCAGGGCCTGTCAAGCTCGCGGGTAACCTTCATCACGGTCTCTTTAAGAAGATTCTTTATGGTCTTGCCGTTATAGTTGACGGATCCCATCATCGTCTTATGATTACAATGCTCGCTCCAGGTCTGGGCGAGGGTTTCAAGTTCGCAATCGGTGGGGTTTCTGCCGAGTTTTCCGTAATAGTCCTGTATGGCTTTCATCTCGGTGAGGGAAAGATAAAGCTGGCCTTCAATGCTGAGCCGTTTCAAGGCCCTGTCCCCTGCGCCCAGGATATCCACCTCAACGCGCTTGAAGGTATATTTCTCGAGTTTTGCCTGCTCTTCCCTGTGAGTTACAACATGCTGTATGATCTTATTGTAAAGAAGGCGATCCGTGATCTTTTTGACTTCCGGTTTTGAAACAGGTCCCTTGATAACATATCTCTTTGATGTGGCGGCTGAAGAAATGCCTTTTATGCCTGCGTCCTTCGCGGCCTTCATAACACTTTCCTCGACAGGATCCATTACTCCGGGATTGTAGGCTATCTCGATAACATGAGTGCCCCCGGAAGATCCGTGGCTGAAACCTTTATTATAATCGCATTCCTGCGACACTTTGTCGGTGAGTATTTCTTCGGCAATGTATTTAAGGTCTTTTTTTGAGAAGTTCCCCGAGAGAGTATAAACCTGGATATATTCAACGCTCTTGACCTTCTTGATGCCGATATCTTTAATATCCTGCTTAAGGCCCTCCGAGACCGCATCGTAGATGTTTTTTTTATCTCTTACTTCTATTCTGGCGTATTTCACTTCGCTTCCTATTCCCACTCTATCGTGCTCGGCGGTTTTGAGCTGATGTCATAAACAACTCTATTGATCCCTTCCACCTGATTTATTATCCTGTTAGATATTTCCCCGAGGATGTCATAGGGTATCTTCGCCCAGTCAGCGGTCATTCCGTCAACACTTGTAACAGCCCTTAAAGCAATGGTGTTCTCATAAGTGCGCGCATCGCCCATAACACCGACACTTTTAACCGGAAGGAAAAGCCCGAATATCTGCCAGGTTTTATTGTAAATGTTCCTGTTCTTCGCAACATCTATTATTATCCAATCCGCTTCCCTTAACGTGTTCAGCCGCTCTTTTGTAACTTCTCCCATAACCCTTACCGCAAGGCCCGGACCCGGAAAAGGCTGCCGGCCGGTAAGTTCTTTAGCAAGGCCCAGTTCACTGCCCACTTCCCTGACCTCATCCTTAAAAAGATCCCTTAATGGCTCCACCAGTCTTAG
The DNA here is from genome assembly GCA_013204685.1 of Candidatus Omnitrophota bacterium. Lineage (GTDB taxonomy): Bacteria > Omnitrophota > Gorgyraeia > Tantalellales > Tantalellaceae > JABMSC01. The sequence continues at coordinate 4,155 of JABMSC010000061.1, forward strand.
TCCCATCTTCCTTGGCAGGCCCCCCACATTGTGATGAGATTTTATGGTCTTGCTCGGGCCGCCAAAAAAGGACTGCGACTCTATAACATCGGGATACAATGTTCCTTGAGCAAGGAATTTTACGCCTTTTATTTTTTTAGCGCTCTCTTCAAAAACCTTAATGAATTCCCTGCCTATTATTTTTCTTTTCTTCTCAGGTTCGGTCACACCCCTCAAGACCTTCAGGAACCGCTTCTCAGCATCAACAACTCTTAAGTCAAGCTTTATGTTCTTTTTGAAAAGTTTTTCGACTCTATCCCTTTCGCCTTTTCTCAGGACGCCGTTGTCAACGAATATGCAGTGCAGTTTTTTACCCAGAGCTTTATGCAGCAGGACGGCACTTACAGTTGAATCGACCCCACCGGAAAGCCCTAGTATGACTTCGTTGTCGCCCACCTGCTCTTTAATGCCCTTGACTTTCTGGGCGATAAAAGATTTCATGGTCCAGGTCCGCTTGCACTCGCATACATTGAAAAGAAAATTCTTAAGTATCTTCCCGCCGTTCTCTGTATGCACCACTTCCGGATGGAACTGAACACCGAAAATATTTTTTTCTTTATTTAAAAATGCTGCGCACGCGGTATTTTCGCTGCGGGCGATCGAAGTGAACCCTTTGGGAAGTTTTGTCACCTTGTCCCGATGGCTCATCCATGTAACGCCTTTTTGTCTCATACCTTTAAAAAACGGGTTATTCCTTTTAAACCGAACAACTGTGTGGCCGTACTCTCTTTTCCCGCTTTTTGTGATCTTCCCGCCGGCCAGTTTCCCGATGAGCTGCATGCCATAGCATATGCCCAGGACCGGCACGCCCAGATCTAATATCCGCTTATCAAAAGAAGGCGCGCCCTTATCATATACACTGGAAGGACCGCCTGAAAATATAATGCCTCTTGGATTGATCTTTTTGATCCTTTTGATAGATATTGAGGGGGCTTCCACAATGGAATGGACGCGGTTTTCTCTTATGCGTCTTGCGATAAGCTGAACGTACTGTGACCCGAAATCGATTACCAGTATGCCTTCGGCGTCGTTATTCTGTTCCATCTATTGTCCTTCAGTATATTCTTGCCATTTGTTTTCAAGATCGGGGTTGTCCACCCAGTCTAAAAGATACGACGTGACCTCTTCTCCGGTTGCCCCGGTGTCACGTCCCGTTGTAACTATTTTTTTCTCGAACTGACCGCATATTTCAAGCGCCATATCCAGATGCTTTGCCCTCTCAGGGAACCCTATGTGCCCTAAAAGCATGGCGCTAGCCCGTATCATCGATGACGGATCGGCATAAATATCACGCCCTTCAGTTACCATCCGCGGGGCGCTTCCGTGGACGGCTTCGAACATCGCCCAGCGCTTGCCGATATTGGCGCTGCCTGCAGTTCCGACGCCGCCCTGAAGCTGGGCAGCTTCATCCGTAAGAATATCGCCGTAAAGATTCGGCAATACCATCACCTGGAAGTCCTTCCGCCGCGCAGGATCCAGGAGTTTTGCGGTCATAATATCAATATACCATTCATCCTGCTTTATACCGCATCCCTTGTATTCATCGGCTATTTTTTTTGCAAGGCGTGAGAACCTGCCGTCCGTTGTCTTGACAACATTGGCTTTAGTTACAGCCGTAACTCTCCCCAGACCGTTTTGCTTAGCGTATTCAAATGCCATACGGATTATACGCTCTGCGCCCTGCTCGGTTGTAACCTTAAAATCTATACTAAGATCTTCGTTCACATCCAGTCCTCTGGATCCCAGAACATAAGCCCCTTCCGTGTTCTCCCTGAAAAATATCCAATCGATCCCTTCTCTGGGGATCTTAACAGGGCGCACATTCGCAAAAAGATCAAGCTCCCTGCGCATGGCCACATTGGCGCTCTCTATGTTAGGCCATTCGTCACCCTCCTGCGGAGTAGTGGTGGGTCCCTTCAATATAACATGGCATTTCTTTATTTCATCAAGCACTTCGTCCGGTATAGCCTTCCCGCACCTGGCCCTGTTTTCGATAGTCAGGCCCTCAATATCCCGGAACTCAACAAGCCCGTCGGCGCGCTCTTTCCGGAGCATATGCTCAAGCACGCGCTGGGCATGTTTTGAGATGATCCTGCCTATACCATCCCCCCGGCAAACACCAATAAGGATGGGCTTCAGGGATCTATAATCGATCCATTCTGTCTGGGCCTTCATCATTTCAATGCGCTCCAGCTGCTCTTCAATAAGCTGAGCAAAATGATCTTTGGCCTTTTTTATTGTATTTTTTGTGCCCATAAGGTCCTCTCCCTGAAGTAAGGTGGATTTTACGTCGAATAAATTAAGCACCTATTATATTATGCTGGTAAGTAAAATTCAATAGTTAATATCATACATTAGTCTCCCCTCTTGCGCGTGTGGGGTGCCCCCCAAATGGGGCGTCCCCGGTATGATTATTGTTGCTTTTTTGAGGAACTTTATGTAACATATGGATATTGGTTTATGCTTGTTTAGAGC
>JABMSC010000062.1 GCA_013204685.1 Candidatus Omnitrophota bacterium
ATTCCGGGGGTAAATTAGCGTGTGTCTGCTGCATATTCGGCTTGTGCTCTTTCGTCTTCAAAAATTCAACCGCGGTTACTTTGGTCGCCGGCAAGAGTTTTTCAAGAAGCTCCTTCGAAGGCTTTCTCCCCGGCCTGCGAATATCTTCGTGTCCGCTGTCAACAGCAAACGATGCAGATCCCGGTGGTGATACCAGTAAAATTTCTTCGTCTACCGTAAGACGGTATATATTTGTACCGGGAATTTTTAAATTCCGGTCCACATAATCGCTGATCTTCCTGGTGAAATCCTTTTTTTGACGGTCTTTCGGCGGAATGAACACTGATGCCATCCTGATCATTTCATTTCGTGAGGCTGTTTCATGGATTATCCTGACAGGCTCAACTTCCACCTTGTACCCCCACTCTTTCAACCTGTCCTCCATATTTGTCTTTTCCCCTTTAAAAATCATCCTATGGCTCTGCATAAACCTCTGCCGGATCTCTACATTATTACCGGAGGCGACCTGATTACCGTTAAGTACGAGCGCTAAAACACCATCGTTTTTCAATAACGCCATGGTCTTTTTCAATAGCTCATTCCGTTCCTTGCGCGGAAAATAAAGTGAGATACTGTGCGACATAAGTATGAAGTCAGCAAATTCGTTCTGCGGGATAGATTGCAAAAATTCAAAAAAGTCCCCCTGATGCAGTTTCAAGCCTTCGATATTCCTGGATCTAAGCGCGTCACCGCATTCAGGGTCCTTTTCAATAACATGAACAGTTTTAAAAAACGAGCCTATTCTTTCTGTTATATTCCCGTCTCCGGCGCCAACGTCTATTGCTATGCGATCTTCCGGTGTGATATCTGCGAATCTCTTTTTCAGAATACCGGTAAGACATCTCGCGATCTCCAGTTTTTCTGTATCATACAATAATTGTTTTGCTTCTGTTACATTGATCTTTTCTTTTCTCTGAGGATCCTCCAGGATAACCGTATCATCGCCCACACCGGTAGGGATCTCTACCTTAACCAGCCTGTTTAATGATGCCATTAACCGGTCAATACTTGATCCGCCGGAAGATCTCTTTTGTCCGGCCTCGGGCAGGTAATACTTCAGCGTCTGCATTACAGGGTCTTCTCTGGTCGAATCTTTTCGCCTGTATGGAAGGTGTATCGTATTCCCATCAAAGGTCATTTCGGGGGTACGAAATCTTTCTATGGCAGGGGCATTCCTATCGTACGGAAAGTGTTTATTAATACATATTTTGAACTTCCTGAAATCTCTCTTCAATCCACGGTCACTCATGCCGAACCGGGATCTGCGGGAGGAGCGATTCAGGTATTGGCCGAACAAAAGATTTAATCCGACAAAAACGGCATCTTCTTTAAGGCCGCCTTTTAATCTTGCTACTTCTTCCGGATCTTTCCTGATCACATATTCCCCGTTTTTCCATTCAAGCACGAACGCGGGATTAAATCTTGAGGTTGGCGCGAGTGTATAGACCGCGGTAGGATCTTTTAGGTCCAAAGCAAAGACAAAATTATTGGTAGTAAACAGGCACACTACGGTCAAGGCAATAACCCTGAACCACAAACTATGCCTATCTTTCAATTCTGTTAACATAACTGAGATATTATAATAGTTATGATACCTAATATCAATAAAAAAACAGCTAACTTTGTAATTACTAATTATTTGGCTGGAGTTTTGACAGAAAATCTAACGGTGTGAACGGTTTATGTCGGGCCGTTCGGAGAACGGCCCCTACGTGTCCAGGCTCAGGTTCTCTTTTTCACCCACTTCAATATATCTTCAAAAACTTTTTCCCGGGTGAGCGCTATGTTAAGGGCATGGTGCATTTCAGGATATTCGATCACCGTTTTGTCTTCCGTCTTCAAGGCCCTGAACAATCTCCTGCTTGCTTTCGTATCCACCAGCATATCTTTTCCTGAAAGCAGGAACAACAGCGGTATACTGATGCCCCCTCTCGTGCTTCTGCTTCGAATCTGCGCGATAAATATGTTCAGCAGGAGTTTTGAAGTAGCGAACCGGATCTCTCTGGGATCTGAATCCAGCACTTTCCGGCAATCAACATCCCGTGTGCACATCCCGGAGTCAAAAGGCATGTTAAATCGTTTTCGGGGGTTGTATAAAAGAGAAATAGCCATCCCGGCATAATCCGAAAAACCGAACTTAAGCCGGCTCACGAAAGCCGGTGCCATGCATATAAGCCCGTCGAAAAGATCCGGCTCGCGAAGCGCCACCCGGAAAGAAATGATCCCGCCTAAGCTCTGGCCAATGAGAAATATCTTTTTCCCTTTATTTTCCAGCGCGATCACTTCGCGGAGCCGGCGCAAATCGTCGAAATAGGTATGAAAAGAACCTATGTGCCCTTTCTCATCCGGCGTCTCGCCGAAACCTCTGAGCTCTATCGCGTAAGAGGAGATATTGTAAGGCAGGAAGAATTCCGATAGACAGTTCCAGCTCTCGCTCTGCGTCCCAAGGCCGTGAACCAGCAGAAAGACGGCTTCCGGTACGCGTGCCGCCTGCTTCCTGTACATAATACCGGTTCTTTTATCTGTTACCATCTGCACCAGAACATTATACCAGAATAAGAATTTTCTGTAATGTGTTTTGACAGGGAAACAGTAAAACCTGTGTGTTGATTGTTTCACAAAATATGGCATACTTATTCAAGAAGCCCGCAGGCATAAAGAGTTCATTATTATGAAACTGAATCGGTATTTATTTTGTCTGGACGCATATGATCGTCAACCTTTTTCAGGAGATTCGATAGTTGATGGAGAAAATAGTGCATGAAGAACTGAAATTGAGTTTTTTCGAAAAATATCTCACTTTGTGGGTGATCGCGTGCATAGCCCTGGGCATTTTACTCGGCAAGTCATTTTCTGGCATAGCGGTAACGCTGGATAAATTTTCTATTTACCAGGTATCGATCCCGATAGCCATATGTTTATTCTTTATGATGTATCCCATAATGGTGAAAATTGATTTTGCCGAAGTGATCAAAGCGGGCAAAACGCCCAAACCTGTTCTTTTAACATTGTTCGTAAATTGGTGTATCAAACCTTTTACAATGCTGGCGATTGCCACTCTTTTTTTAGGAGTACTCTTCAAAGGATGGCTTCCGGGGGTTGAGATAGTAAAGGGGGGGCAGCAGGTAGAATTATACAGATCCTATATATCCGGTTGTATATTATTGGGGATAGCTCCATGCACGGCAATGGTCCTTATCTGGGGACATCTATCTAAAGGTAATGACGGTCACACTCTGGTTATGGTAGCGATCAATTCGCTCACAATGTTATTTTTATACGCTCCG
>JABMSC010000063.1 GCA_013204685.1 Candidatus Omnitrophota bacterium
AAAGAGAAGGCCTGGCAACATGTTGCCAGGCCTTCTCTTTTAAAAACGCAACAATCAAACGATTTTTACAGGGCTTTGCGCAAATTGCGGTGAACCGTAGAAGTTCTTAAGCCACAAGGTTAGGAAATCTTGGCCCTGTGGTTTTTTGTTTAATAGGAATAAATAATACGCCAAATCAGAAAAGAAGAAAAAATGGGGAGTTAAAATATTATGACGAAAGAACCGAGAACAAATGTTTCTTTTGACGGGCTGGGCATTGCTCCGAAAATACTCGAAGCATTGGACCGGCTGAAGTTCACTCACCCGACCCCGATCCAGCATAAGGCTATCCCCATCGCTATAGACGGTACTGATATTATCGGGGTGGCTCAGACCGGCACAGGCAAGACCCTGGCTTTTGCTATACCAGTTGTCCAGCGTCTTTCCCGCAATATGGGACGGTGTCTGATACTTGTTCCTACCAGGGAATTAGCTATACAGGTAGATGAGACCTTCCAGAAGATAGCGCCCAAATTCGGAATAAGGACCGTAGTTATTATAGGAGGGGCTCCGATGCAGAACCAGCTGAGGGCCCTGAAAAAGAACCCGCGTGTTATTATCGCCACGCCCGGGAGGCTTATCGATCATATGAATCAGAAGACACTGCGCTTGAATGAAGTGGAGGTCCTTATCCTGGACGAAGCTGACAGGATGCTGGATATGGGTTTCAAGCCGGATATAGAACGCATCCTTAAGTTCGTCCCAAAAAAAAGGCAGACGATGCTTTTTTCGGCGACGATACCCGGAGAAGTCGTGTCAATAGGGACCGCGCATATGAAGCTTCCCGTCCATGTCGAAGTCGCGCCGTCAGGGACCGCCCCGGAACGTATTGTCCAGGAGTTATTCATCGTAAAAAGAGAAGCCAAGAAGAAACTCTTGGCTAAACTGCTCGATCAGTACCGCGGTTCGGTGCTGCTTTTTTCACGGACAAAAAGGGGGGCGACCAAGATAAAACGCCTGATCAAAGACATGGGGCATAACGTGGCGGAGATACATTCGGACCGTACACTCCGGCAGCGGAGGGAAGCGCTTGAGGGTTTCAAAACGGGAAAGTACAGGATACTTGTCGCGACCGATATAGCGGCCAGGGGGATAGATGTCGTCGGTATAGAAACGGTTATAAATTTCGACATTCCGGACGATACGGAAAATTATGTGCACAGGATCGGACGCACAGGCCGGGCCGGGCATAAAGGGCGCGCTATCTCGTTCGCTACCCCGGAACAGGGCAACGATATTCGCAACATTGAGAAACACATCAAGACGGCCTTGCCTGTCTCAGAGCATCCCGAGCTTCCGCGCGAGGAGTTCACAACCCGGAAGGCATCTTCGAGCAGAACCTGGAGTTCGGCAAAGAGGAGTAAAAGCCGTCTTCCCCGTAAACGCCGGTGACAAAAGGGACGTTTCCTAACTTAATCGGAGAATTAGAGTTAGAACAAAACCCCTCCCCTTAAATTTAAGTGTCCAGATAGTGTCCCCAGAATTCCCGAGATGATTCTTTCAGCCTGCCAACAGAAGTAATAGTAATAATATTACACCTGGTGTATAATACTAATCCAGGAAATCGTATTACTAACCTCAACGAACTCGAGTTATTTAATGAGATCACTTACCAGGATCAAAAAAAATCGAAGCATGAATTTCTTCAAAACTAATATAATTTTAGTTTGTCTCACTTGTTCTGCGATGTTGTTTTCAGGGTGCCGTACAGTCAGGGCTCCCGGGAATCCTTCCGAAAGCTGGATAGCTCCTGGCTGGGAAGAGAAAGAGCTTGCCAAAGACCCTGTCTGGGAGGCCATCCGCCAGAGAAAGATCGACCCGGGAAAAGAACTTGGTCTTCTGGACCTTCTTGATATTGCCCTGTCAAATAATCCTGTGACACGTGAGGCCTGGCAGAACGCCAGGGCATATGACGCAAGAATGATCAAATCAGAAAGCACTTATTATCCTCAAGTAACCGCCCAGACCGGCGGTGCCTATAATAAAAGAGAAGTGGATAGAACCACTGACATTGTTAACCGGGCGGATTACACGATCGGTGCGGATGCGACAATGCTTGTGTTTGATTTTGGAGGGCGCTCAGCGGGCGTTCAAAAAGCCAGGCAGTTGCTTCTGGTTGCCAACTATGATTTCAACCAGACCATTCAGGATATTGTCCGGGATACTGAAACCGCTTATTATTCATACGATAGTTCCATTGCCGCCCGCGAAGCCGCTGAAGATGATGTTGCGGATGCCCAGGAGATCCTTGTCAATGCGCAACAGAAGTACCAGGTGGGCCTCGTCTCCAAGCTTGATGTGCTTCAGGCTGAATCCACTTATAATGATTCGCTTTTTTCTCTGGAAGGGGCAAAGGGTGATGTAGAAACTTCCAGGGCGGACCTTGCAGAGATCATAGGTGTTTCCGCTGACACTAAATTTAGCGTGCTTATACATTTAGAAAAGGTGCCGGAAGAGATCAAGAAAGATGATGTGAGCCGGTATATTGAAGAAGCCCTAAAAAAGCGTCCTGATATCGCGTCTGCGAGATCCAACTTAAAAGCAAAAGAAGCAGAGGTAGATATAGCGACCTCGAATATTTTGCCAACGCTTAATATCGGCGGTTCGATGGCGACAAACTGGTTTTCATATTACGGGTCGAGAAAAGGAACCCTTACGAGTTATAAGAACGATTATCTTTATAGCGGACAGTTCAGTGTCGACTGGAATGTATTTGACGGTTTAAATAATTATTTTACCAGAATAGAGGCCCAGAGGGAAGCAGCTCTAGAGAGGGAGAGCCTGGTAGAGACGGAGATCTCTGCCAGCGCGGATGTATGGACAAAATATTTCAACCTTAGAACGGCCCAGAAAAAATATGTTTTCAGTGAAGCGTTCCTGGCTTCGGCAAATGCTTCCCATGAACTTGCCACTGAAGGATATAAAGCCGGGCTTAAAAGCATGCTGGATCTTTTGCAGTCGCAGAGTCAGCTCTCAGAAGCCAGAAGCAAGCTCATAGGTTCAAGAAAAGATTTTTTTGTTGCTGTAGCAGAGCTTGAGCATGCGATGGGTGCGTTGACTGTTGAGGGGAAATAGGTTTTATGCGGAGGAGATATAAATGATTAATATTAATGATCTCAAGGACAGGGGCGAAAAGCTTATAAAATATGTCCGCGAAAAGGCGCAGGAGATAAAAAATGATGTTCTTAACAATGAAAAGATTAAGGATGCCCTCGAAAGGGCCCGGAAACTAAAAAGCGACATCCTTAAAAATAAAGAGGTTAAGGACGTTCTTGATAAGGGCATGAAGTTAGCGAAAGAATACAAAGAAAAAATTGTGACCGCTGTGCTCAAAAATGATCAGATCAAAGGGCCGCTTGACAAAGTTTTTAAATATGCAAGAGACAATAAACAAAAACTGAGAATTATCGGCGTAGTGATCGTCACGATATTTGTGATAATGCATGTGCGCGGGTGTGTTGAAAGAAACCGCAAGGCGAAAGTCCAGCCCCGTCTTGTCCAGACGGCAATTGCCCGAAAGAAGACAGTGCCCATTTACGTGGATTCGTTCGGCACGCTATCTTCGCCGGAGAACGTTGATATCAAAGCTCAGGTGACGGGGAAAATAATAGAGGTTAATTTTGTTCAAGGAAAGGAGGTCGCAAAAGGGGATCTTCTTTTTACCATAGATCCGGCGCCGTACCAGGCAGACCTCGACAAGGCCGAAGCCGCTCTGAAAAAAGATATGGTGCAGCTAAAGCTTAAGAGCGATACGCTCGAGAGAAACATGAGCCTCATTGAAAAAGATCTTATTTCACAGCAGGAATATGAAACCTATCAAACCGAAGTCGCCGCTCTTGCCGCCCAGGTTGAGCTTGATAAGGCGGATATAGAGTCGGCCAAAATAAATCTTAACTATTGCTATATAAAGTCACCTATCGACGGGCTTACTGGTAAACGCCGGGTTGATATAGGGAACATTGTCCCAGCCAATACAGGCCCGGTCCTCGTAAACGTAAAGGAGATAGATGAACTTTATCTGGATTTTACGCTTCCTGAGAGGGATCTTGCGGAAGTGCGCAAGGCCATGGAAGATAATATCCTGGATGCTCAGGTCAGCGTTCCCGGGGACGGGAAAAAAACCTATTCGGGGAAACTTGAATTCATTGATAACAAGGTGGATGACGATACCGGAACTTTTGCCCTGCGCGCGACGATCACCAATGATGACAGGGCCCTCTGGCCCGGACAGTTCGTGACAATACGGCTTATCCTGGGTACTGAAAAAGATGCCGTACTTGTTCCTTATGATGCGGCTCAGGTCGGGAAGCAGGGGTATTATGTTTTTGTGGTCAAGGGACATAAAGCAGATCTCAGAGATGTTACGGCAGGAAGCAGGCAGGGAGACGATATTGTTATTGAGAAGGGCGTCAAAGCAGGAGAGAGAGTAGTTACTGTAGGACAGCTGGGACTCAACCAGGGGATGCCTGTTTTCGATACCACGTCAAAAGTACACCAGGCGGAACTGAAAAGCTTTGCAGACAAAAAAGCCAAGAAAATAACCCGGTAAATAGATTTTTTTATGGCAGTATTTTCAGAACGATTTATACGTAAACCCATCATGACCACGCTTTGCATGGTCACGGTCCTCTTTTTGGGCATAGCATCGTATTTCAGGCTGCCCGTAAGCGACCTGCCGGTGGTTGACTATCCCGTTATAACTGTAACAGCCGTTTATCCGGGGGCGTCTCCGGAGACAATGGCTTCGACTGTGGCATCACCCTTAGAGAACGAGTGTATGCAGATACAGGGGCTTCAGTCTATCATTTCCGATAATGTGGACGGCCAAACTACGATAACGCTTACTTTTGATCTTAACCGCAATGTTGATCTTGCCGCCCCTGATGTCCAGGCGGCGATATCCCGTGCTCAGGCGAACCTGCCGGGCGATCTGCCGCAGCCCCCGTCGTATCAAAAGACGAATCCATCGGAAGCCCCTATCATTTACATAGCGCTTGCTTCAGACACTCTTACCGCTGGGGCTCTTTACGATTTCGGGAACAGGACCATCGGAAAACGCATGAGCATGCTCTCAGGTGTTTCACAGGTCCTTATATACGGGGCGAAAGCGGCTGTACGCGTGCAGGTAGATCCGGACCGCCTGGCGGCTTTTAAGATAGGGCTTAATGAAGTTTCAAATGTGCTGAAAACAGGAACAGTTACCATCCCGGGAGGGTGTTTGAACGGCCCGGGCCGGACTTTTTCCATCCAGCCGCAAGGACAGCTTTTTAAGGCAATAGAATACGACGAACTTATAATAAAATATGTTGACGGGGCGCCTGTACGCATCAAGGATGTCGGAAGAAGCGTTGACTCCCTCCAGAATGACAATATTAATGTTATGTATTCAGCTCGCCCCGGAGAGCCTATGAGTTCGGGTGTTGTAGTGGTAGCTATCTCAAGGGCGGCAGGGGCTAACACGGTTGCTCTTTCAGCCAATGTGCGTCAGACACTGAAAGATATTAAGGATGAGATCCCCGGGTCGGTGGAAGTCGATATTATTTATGATAAAGCCGAGACGATACTTGAAGCTATTGATGACGTTAAGACCACGATCCTGATAGCTCTTATTCTGGTGGTTCTCGTGATCTTTCTTTTTCTCGGGCGGATAGGTGATACGATCATTCCGGGTATGGTGCTTCCCCTTACGATATGCGCTACGTTCGCTGTCATGCTTGTCCAGAAGTTCAGTCTGGATAACCTCTCCCTTATGGCCCTTACGCTTTCGGTGGGGTTTTTAGTCGATGACGCGATCGTTGTTCTTGAAAATACGACAAGGCATATAGAACTGGGGAAAAAGCCCTTGAAAGCTGCCATTGACAGTATGGGAGAGATAACGGGGGCGGTTATTTCCACCAGTATAGCGCTTATTATCGTTTTTATCCCCCTGGTCTTTATGGGCGGGGTCGTCGGCAGGAATTTCAAGGAATTCGCTCTTACTGTTATTATTGCCATTTCATGTTCTACGGTTATGGCGCTCACTCTTACGCCGATGATGTGTTCACGCATGCTTAAAGAGATAAAAGGCGTGAAGACAAAGATGCAAAAATTCGTCGATATACATATAGGCGGAATGATAAAAAAATACACGGTACTTCTTAAATGGATCTTACTCCGCAGGTACATCGCTCTTATTGCCTGGATCCTCTGTTTAGCGGGAACCTTGTGGCTTTTTTCTATCCTTCCAAAAGCATTTATGCCTGAAGGGGATTCGGGGGCCATACAGGGCGGCATTCTTATGCAGCAGGGGACCTCGACTAAACAGATGCAGCATTACCAGGACCAGATAAATGCGACGCTTCGCAAAAATCCTTTTGTTGAGAAGGTCCTTACAGTGACGGGAACCAATACAGGAGCCGATCAGAGTTCGGGCGTGATCATAGCAATACTCAAGAAAGGAAAAAGGCCCACCATACAGAAGGTAACTCAAGCTTTAACATATCAGCTGATGATAATACCAACAGGGTTTACATTCCTTCAGCCGATCCCGGCCCTCAAACTCAGTACCGGCGGAGAGAGTACCGCTACGGGCAGCCGGTATTCCTATATAGTCAAGGGACAGGAGGCCGAGAAGGTATACGATGCCGCGTACAAGCTTCAGGATGTAATGCACACTTTGCCCGGGTTTACAGGCATACAGAATAACGTTAAACTGAACATGCCGCAGTTGTCTATAGAGATATTGAGAGACAGGGCCTCTACTTTCGGGATTACAGCCGCGGACATCGAGGAAACCTTGCTCCTGGCTTATGCAGGAGGAAAAATAACACTGTATAAAACAGATGTAGACCAGTATTATGTTATTCTGGAGTTAACGAAGGAGTATCAGCATAACCCGGAAGATCTTGCCCAGCTTTATGTTAGTTCGTCCACGACGGGTGAGTTGGTGCCCCTCGGATCAGTCGCTACATGGGAAGAAACCGTGGGGCCCCAGAATGTACCGCATTCCGACCAGATCAATTCGGTGACTATTTCATTTAACCTTAAAGCAAATATGCCTGTCGGAAATGCTACCAAGGCCCTGCAAGATGCCGCAACTGGGATACTTCCGGAAGGCGTTTCCGGGACTTTCCAGGGTGAGGCGCAGGAATTCGAGCAGTCAGTTAAGAGTCTAGGGGCACTTCTTATTCTTTCGGTGTTCCTGATGTACATTATTCTGGGAGTTCTCTATGAAAGCTATATCCATCCCCTTACCGTCATTACCACTTTGCCGGTAGCAACTTTTGGAGGACTAGCGACATTACTTCTCTGTGGGTCTGAACTTTCTCTTTATGCATATATAGGAATGTTCATGCTTCTAGGGATAGTGTCCAAAAACGGTATTCTTATGGTCGACTTTGCGAAACAAAGGATGGAAGAAGGTTTAAGCGGTTTTGATGCCATCTACGAGGCATGCCGCGACAGGTTCAGGCCCATACTTATGACCGGTGCTTCCACTATAATCGGCGCTATGCCGATCGCCCTTGGGTTCGGTGCAGATGGTTCTTCTCGCCAGCCGCTCGGGCTTATCATTGTAGGGGGGCTTGCCTTTGCCCAGGTTCTTACACTTTTTGTCACACCAGGTATTTTCCTCTATATGCAGGAATTCCAGGAAAAAGTCCTCGATAAATACGAACTATCACGTTCGACCTCGGCTCGCCAGGTCATGGAAACCGATTAACAATAAAACATCCAGAAAATAAGAGTAAGGGGTGTCAGGTTATCTCACCCGATTTTTTAAGAGCTTTTTTCACGAAGAGAGGGC
>JABMSC010000064.1 GCA_013204685.1 Candidatus Omnitrophota bacterium
ATTTCAAGGATTGAGGATCAAAAGGCCCAGGCCGATTGTCTGGAGGCCACCTTCACAGTTTTAAAGAAACGCTCCTGGTTTGAGGGGTATTACATATGGCAGTATTTTCCTCAGGACAGGTGGAGTCCTTTGGGTTTTACGGTGAAGGGCAAAGCGGCTGAGGAAGTCATAAAAGAAGAGCTTGCATCCGGGGAAGAACCCGCGGGGGAGAGTAAAGCTGACAAATAATGGAACTTTTCCCCGATAGTTTTTGTCAAAGGTAGTGGAGAAATATTCTTAATATCACTTATGAATTGCGAAACATTTCATAAGTGCAAGTTTTTAAAAAAGGAGGAGTAGAAATGAAGAAAGTTGTATTAGCGTTGATGGTCGTTGGTTTGCTGCTTGCCGGGACATCCGCCTATGCCGAAGAAGAAGTTCTTTTTAGCTTCGAGAGCGGCATGCAGGGATGGGAAATACCGGACTGGGCATACGAAAAACCGGATATGGTACAGAAAGCTATTGATATATCCGAAGAATATGCTTCAGATGGCGCGAACAGCCTTGAAGTTGATGTTGAATTTCCCGGAGGGAGATGGACCGGTGCCATAGTTGAGATCATGCAGTATTTTGATTGGTCGGATTATAGCAAAATAGCGATGGATATCTATATCCCGGAAGATGCCCCAAAAGGATTAAGAGCAGCAATGATCCTTACAGTCGGGGATGCCTGGAAATGGGTAGAAATGAGCAGGTCTTATGAATTAAAACCCGGGCAATGGGAAACCATTACAGCAGATTTGATGCCGGGCAGCATCGACTGGAGAAGAATACAGGTAGATGACGCTTTCCGTCAGGATGTCAGAAAGCTGCATATAAGGATACACTCTAACAATAAACCTGCGTATACAGGTCCTGTATTCATTGATAATATAAGGCTGATAAAGTAAGTAAGGCCCAAACTTACGGAATGAAACGACCCGTTATAGATCAAAGATCTTTAACGGGTCAAGCGCAAACTCGCTGGGTTTAATTCGAACATATGATTTACGTGCATCCCGTTAGAAATAATTAATTTCTAACGGGATGCTCCTTTTCAGCCGCGTAGATCATGGTCTCACATTAGAAACGGAGGGAAATAAAAAATGAGCAGATTACGCATAAGTGCTTTGATGGTGTTTGTAGCAGTTTTTTGTATCGGTACATGCACACTCAGCGGGTGCGGCAAAAAAGAGAAAGCACCTAAAAAGACCACAGGGGCGCTGGAGATGAAGGAAGCAGCTCAGACAGGCAAAGAGGAGATCCCCCAGACTCCCTCTACTGCTCCAATTACCGAAGAAAGAGTATATTATGATTTTGAATCTGATCTCAACGGTTGGGAAGTTCCGCTGTGGGCCCTGGGAAAATCTGATTATATAGCTGAAGAAGAAGTTGTCCTGTCGGAAGAAAACGCTTCTGAAGGGAAATCCAGCATGAAGGTAATGACGAATTTTGTGTCTGGAAAATGGAACGCAGCGCTTGTAGAAATACAGCAGTATCTTGACTTGAGCAGATATCGTGTTATAAGCGCTGATCTGTATATTCCCCCGGATGCACCTGTAGGGCTTAAGGCAAAGATCATTTTGACTGTGGGTGACTCCTGGAAGTTTGTTGAAATGAGCAGAAGCGTTCCTCTCATTCCGGGTAAATGGGTGACCATCAGCTCTAATATAGAACCCGGCAGTTACGACTGGAAGAGGGTTATTCCTGATAAAAATTTTGCTGAAGATGTCCGGAAAGTAGCGATCAGGATAGAATGTAACAGGAAACCCGATTATTCCGGACCGATATATGTTGATAATATCAGGGTAGGACGATAATACTTACAGGTAAAAGGTTGATGGGTAAGTAGGGGCACGGCATGCCGCGCCCCTACTACAGTTTCACCCCGCAGCTATAACCTGTTTTTTAAAACATCATTATTTACAACTTTTTAAATATTAATTAAAGCTCGTTAATAGCACTCAAGTAAAAAAACAATTTCAGGGAGGGCAATGACATGGTGAAGGGACTCATTAAAGGTAAGTGGGGCGGTGTTAATACTAAAGTAGTTGCGGGGCTGGTCGCGGTAGTAGTTCTGGCGGTAGTGTCGGCCATAATTGCGCCGGGACTTTTAAAACCTTCAAAGCCTCAACTGGAATTTCAAAAGGGTATAGGCTATGTTACCTGGTCAAAAGGTGGGTATTTGACCGAGGGCTCCGATGCGTCTCTTCTCGAAGTCAAGGAACTCGGGTCCAATTGGGTTGCGGTGCTTATAACGTGGTATCAGACGACTCCCTGGACAAATGATATAAAGCCGACAAGCAAAACCCCTTCAGATGAGTCAGTTATTTATGCGATCCAGAAGGCTAAGGAAATGGGCATGAAGGTAATGCTGAAACCGCACCTGGACCTTATGGATAAGTCCGACGGAAGCTGGAGAGGTGAGATAGCTTCCGG
>JABMSC010000065.1 GCA_013204685.1 Candidatus Omnitrophota bacterium
CTTGCAGGTATTTTTTATAATAGTAAGCGACGAGCTCACTGGGGGCAACAGTTGCCCTTTCGAGCCGGGCTTTAAGATCAACAATATATTCATCGGTATCGGAAAGTATCCTTATGTCCTCGGAAGCTTTTTTGTACTTATTTGACCAGGATTCAACGGTCTTTAATGCATCCGGAAATTCAGCTCTCAGCCGGCTGATAATATCCGAGGTATCTTCCAGGGTGAATATGGCGCGTAATTGAGGTTTTCCGCGTATGATCTCAAGCAAGGAATATATCTCAAGGTCTTTATTTCTTGAGATGTTTACCCTTTCCTCCGGCGGTAAATCCTCCACGGACACGTTTCTGAGAGGCTCTCGGTAGAGTGGATCGACATATTTGAGGTGATCAAAGACAAATAATGTATCAATGCATGCATTCAGCCAGAATGCGAAATGCATCTGGGCAAAAACTTCAACAAGCTCGTCAACAACTTTCTCTACGTTTGTACCATCGATCCCCTCCAGCGAGCCGAAAAATTGACTTGCGTGCCTGAACCCGGATTGTCTGTCTTCGAAAAGCGTTTCAAGATCTTCTAAAGAGGCATTTTCCAGGTCCGCAAGGAAATAAAATACGCTCTTCCGGTCAAAATCTTTCTCTTTATGGAAAAGCCCTCTGTGTTTGACAGCCCTTTCCTGGGCAGCAAGCGTCCAGGGGCTTCTTGCTCTGAACTTTTTATTTAGTTTTTCAGTTAAATGGTCCCATGCCCTCCAGTAATAATCTAATTCAAAATATCCCAGATCCTTGTATGATCTTCTCCGGAAAAGTCCGTCAAAATATCTTTTATATACTCCCGAGCGTAGGAGGTGGTTTTCTTTCCAGGTTCTGAAGGCAGAATGAACCTCTTTTCTTTTTACAGCTGCCTCTACCTCCGCGGGGTCCGATATCCATACATCCAGCTCCCTTTCCTCTTCTATTATTGGAAGCTTGCCCAGGTATATTTTTCGTCTGGAGGCATCAAGAGTAACGGTTTTCCCGTTCAGGACCTTAAGATTAAACACAGCATTAGAGACACCTACTATGCAGGGGATATTCATGTCTCGAGAATTCTTTGCCGCATGGGAAGTATCGCCGCCATCCATCGTTATGACCCCTGCGAGCCGGGCAAAAACATCGTTCCACTCATTATTGGTGTGGTTAGTAACCACGATCACTCCGGGCCTTGCATCCAACGGACCCCCGCTTTCACCCACTATTTGAATTTCAGCTGTTACAGCACCGGGGCAGGCAACAAGACAATTTTCAGGCAGTTCTGCTACCGGCGTACCTTCCGGGACGGAATTTTCGTCAACAACCCTTTCAATAAAAACCTCTTTATCTTTTTTTATCTCAATGTGTCTAATAGGCTCGGAACGTACCTGGAGAACATGAATGCGGCCATCGTTGGTGACCGCAAACTCCACATCGACATTCTTGGCGAGGTTATGCTGCCGGTAATAATCGTGTATTTCTCTTACGATCGAGACCAGTCGCAGCACATCCTCTTCGCTGAGAGAAGGTTCTTCCATGTCTATTTTCTCAATAACAATACCCCCTTCTTCTCGGGGGATGACCCTTGATCCTTTGTGAGGTATATGTTTCTCCAGAACAAGATCGCCCAATAAGCCCACATTCCAGGTATCGACCCTACCCCTTCCTTCTACTACCCCCTCCCCGAGTCCGGGTTGTGCGGTAACGTTATATATAAGACGCCCGGTTTTTGCGTGAATCGAAGTTACAACCCCTGCAGCCTTAACATCGCCGACGAATTTTTGTATCATAACCGGCATCCGGGCATCCACGTGCCCCATGCCATGGATGTTTCGATACGTAACGAAACCGTCCGAAAAGAGACTGGCCCAAACATTCTTTATGTTTTGGAAGAATTCGTCTTCATCTATTGTGTGCAGGAAAGAGTCAGCTCTTCCCGCTGCGGCATGACCTTTAAGGTCTTCAACCGTTGCTGAGCTGCGAATTGCAACATCCCTGCCCAGTCTATTAAATGAGCGCAGCGCTTTTTCTCTGAAACCATCAGGGAGCTCTATATCTTTTATGAGTCTTCTTATCTTTTCGGAGAGTCTCTTTACTTCTACATCGCTTTTAGATTTTTCCAGTTCATGTATGTATTTTTTTATTCTAGCGTTCGAAAGAACATATCTTTCATATGCAAAAGATGTGACCGCATCGGCATCTGTTAATAAAAGACCTTTATTATCACTGAGCCGGCCTCTCATTATGTGTGTATTGTGTCCCTTTCCCCCGGCTACTGATACAAAGCATGCACGGGAATCATCAACAGATATGATGTCAAGCTTTTCGGTATGAGCAATAAGCTGCCAGATATTGTCGCTGCTGAAATATAAACCCGCAAGATCAAGCGCATAGCTTTGGGGGTTTTCCATAAAACCCCGGCGCACAGCATCCCAGTGCTGGAAAACCATAGTGTCGGAATCCAGGAGCTTGAGATCTTCTTCCGTTACTCCCCCGTACTTAAGTCTGTAAAGGGCTTCTTCCCTGGCTTTTTTCTTTTCATCCATTCTTTTGAAAAAGAGCCTTTCGTTTGTATGTCTAAGTTCAATGATCATAAGGGAATTGGCATTTCGTTCATTAACTGGATAAATGTAAGGTATGTCAGTGAGTTGTTTGATCTCTTCAGCGATCTCTATCAAGTCTTTCTTTTTTACCTGAGGGTCTACAGTAAAAACACAAAGAGAACGTTTTGCAGGGTTGTAGTTAATGAATACTCCGCTTGACTCGACTCTTTCACATAATGTTTCGTACGCTTTTTTGAGCTTTTCGTTTTCATCCAAAGAGAAAGCGTAAAAATCAAAACTCATCATGATGTTTTCATGTGATCGTTCCGGGCCGATGAATTTTAGTGTGTCATGGGGAGAAACAACTACGCCCGTTTCATCCTCAACTGCTTTTTCTACATTCTGCACGGTCTTAGCATAAAAGTCCCCTTCTTTCGCAGTAGCTGTAACAGCTAGAGCGCTCGGAAAAAGCCTTTTAAAAGGACCTCTTTTCTGAAGCAGCAAGAACTGACTTTGCCGATCAAACAGTAATATCTGTATGGAATTTTTCTCCTTGCCTTCCAGGAACATCTTGTCGTGGAACCGGGCCACTTTCAGCATGACCTTAGCAGTGTAATAATATGCTAAAAGCGGATCTTCCGGATCCATCCCTCGAAAAAGGATCTCTTTCAGTTTTTCGATGGTTTTTTCGATTAAGGGGGTAGCTGCGGCGTACTCGCCTTTTGAGAACATATCCCGGACGTCCCGTAGATCAGCCTCGATCATATCCATTTCGGGATTTACCGATCGTTCGAGGAGTATGCCCTCGGCTGTTATGCTGCCTCTTGAAAAAGCATTCAATGCCTTTATTCTGTGGATCACTTGCCGGCAAATTACGCTGTTTTCACTTTTGATCTCTTTTGTCGCAAGTTTTAATACATCACTGAACGGGGTGATAATGGGGGCTTTTCCCGGGAAGAAATAACGCACGGCCAGTTGTTCGCTGGGGACATCCAGAACGATCTCATGGACAGAAGGACTTGTTATTGTTACGTTAAGATCGGGGTTTGAATTTACCCACTTCAATATATTGTTTATCGCCTTTTCATCGTCAAGATCTACATGTCTCTCGATTGCCGTACAGATTGACGCAATTACATAAGAATTCGCAAAATCCTTGAGCTGGATACTTGATTGAGCGGAAAGCACTTCGGAAGAAAACTCAGAGGAAAAAGTGGTCTGTGTGGCGCTGTTCAAAGTAAACAGGCACACCAATACCATAGCCATGATCTTGAACCAGCTTTTGCTGTTGATATTATAATGTTTCATTTTTAGCCTCTGATATAGTTATACTATTATAGCACGAATTATCGTTAGTTCAAGAAACAGGGGGATACATATTGTTTTCTTAACAGACTTTACTTGTTTGAATTAAAGCACTTAGGAGGTTGGATGAATCCAGGGGGGGTCTCCCATCGACTTCGCGCCCTGCGCCCTGCGCTAACCTATATATAGTCGGGGGAGCTATATTTAGTAAAAAGACCCTTGTCGCTATCAATAACCCTGCGTACCGGGATATGCTGCGGGTGAGATGCATTAACCAACCACGTCCAGGCAGCATCTACTTCACCCGGCTTAAAATACAGCGTTTCTGCCTCAACGAAAACTGACTGAGAAAGGACTTCGCTCATAACTTTAGTCCATGAATGAGCGCCAACTATAGCTATAAGCTCGATATCCTGCATATGCTTTTTAAGGAACTCGAATATTTCCCACTCGGACTTGATGTTTGCACCCTGCATCTCAGTAACATTGATAAGAAGCCTGAGTTTTTTACTGGCTTCGCTTGCAGCCTGTTCCATGGTGGGGAGAAATTCCTGTAATTCCTCCGGGGTGAGTTTCCCTGTAACAACAAAACCAAAAACGTTCTTTTGTCCGTGATCAAGTGCTTTTATGCTCATAGCTATGTGCTCCTTTCAAAATTTGGGGGCATTATACTCATAAATAGGCATTGTGTCCCCGGAATTATAAAAGCATACCCTCTATTGCTGGAAGATGCAAGCCCCGTTCCCCATAAACCAAGCGGCTGGTAGTCGGTAAAAATAAAGGGCAGGTTTAGAACCCGCACAGCAACCCTGCCTTCCGGTTACCCACATTTTTCATCTATCATTGCATCAATTTCATCTCTGATAACATTCGCCTTTTCGATGCTAAAATCGACTAGATCAATTTTTAATACTCCATAAATTAATTCTTTAATATTATGGCACCCGGTCACTGTTGCCTCCCTCACATCCTTCCTCATGAACGGGTATCTTGATTTGAGGGTTGCGGCTAATATTTCTTTCTCCCCCCTGCCTTTCATTATTTTTTTCCAAGTTTTATAAGAATCGGCCATGGCATTAATTCTTACCTCACACTGTCCAATGCAGTCCGGAAACGCCAAACTTCCTCCAAATGATCTTATAAGGCGTTTTAAGAAAAAGAAGTTCAAAATAAAGAAGTAGAATATCAGCGCAGTGCCGAGAACCATCAGGTTAATACTGTACAGCAGATAGCCTGCGTAGAGCAATAATCCTACCCATACAATTACGCCGATCATCTGAATAAAACTGCTGCGAAAAATAGACGGCGTGTTGCCTGGGTAAGCTTTAACGCTAAGCCCTTCATACACTCTGATGAAATATGAAACCAGCAGCAAAACTAAACCTATAGATCCATCTACAAGCATCATCTTCCTCCCCCCCCCACATCAAACTGATTTTTCTTCCTCGGCGTTTAGAGCGAACCTTCGCTTGAACACCCGTATTCCCTACAAACAACCCCATGCCATTAACCTTACCTATTATAGCAGCCTACACGAAATCTCACAACTCTTCCCCAGATCGCTCTCCAAAAAAATATAAAGGGTGGATTTATACAAGGTAAAAACCGGTAGCCATATGTGTGTTTTTGTTTTCCATCATGTGATTTATACTGCTATTAAAGCCCGCTTAGTGGCCGCGTGTTTTTTGATAAGTCCCGGTCTGTCGTACACTTTCGCGTTAGGTAACAATGTAAATATCAATGCTCCGAAGTCATCTATTGTTGATTTTATGTTCAAACTTTTAAGGGTATCCGACACATTGTCCAAAGTCGAAGAATCGAGATACTGGCTCAGGGCAATGGTTACTATCTCAGGCAGAGGATAATAAGTATCCCATTTGTATTCTGTCTCGTCGATGTACGTTGAATGCACTTTTGGCTCTATTTCTTCGAGCTTTTCCCTTTCACTTTTCCGTGCAAACACAAAGACTTCGGTATTTTTATCAAAATGCGCACTTACCTCTTCAGGGAGCTTTTCGCTGGAGGCAGTTATTATCGTAAGGTTCCGTAAAAAGCGTTCATATTTCAATTTCTGAGTTTTATCGGTCTCGGCTTCCTTTAGACGCTCTACTTCACGTTTTATTTTTTCGAAGACATCGAGGATCATGGCAGAATCACCCTCCCCTATACCGTCTTCAAACGCGAGTACGACCTTTTTGCTTACAAGGGCTGAAAACAGTTTGTTTCTGAAATTTAAAGCCACGCCCTTGGCTTCCAGCATGCCATATATGAATGGGTTGTCTTCGCGCGGCGTACGGCGTTCTTCGCTCCGTGCTCCATGCTCCATGCTCCGTGCCACCCTTATCGTAAAGGTCGTGCCGGACTCTTGCGCGCTATCTTCTACCTCTTCGGCTGAGACGCTTTTTACGCTGATCGATCCGCCATGGTCTTCGGCGATGAGTTTCGCTTCTGTAAGTCCTATTCCGCCGCCTGTCGTAGAATAGAACGGCGTCCAGATGTCCTTTAACTTTTCAGGTGCGATCCCGGGACCGTTGTCTTGCACCGTTATTACAATTTCGCCGCCTTCGGGCTTTACCTCAATAACAACTTTCGCGTCATCGGCGCTCCTATAGTTCGCTGCGACATTAAGGCCGTTCGCTGCTAAATTACATATCGCGGAAGTGATCGAACGCCTGTTTCCCCTGACCCAGATATGTTCATCAGGCACTCTTAATTCAAAATGGCTTTTCTTCACATGACCCGTTCTTGTCTCCCAAAGCTCGTTAAAAATGTTATCAAATATGTCATTGAGACTAAAAACATCATCGGAGGTCTTTCCTTCTATAAGCGAAAACCTGTCATCCAGTATGGACTCAAGTTCATGTAACAGTTCCACGGCCTTTTGCGTTCTTCTTATTCCCTTATCGTCAAAATATTGCTGCGGATCTTCACTTAATGCTGATTCGAGGTTTTTCCTGTCCTCGGCAATTCTATCCCGGATCAAGAAAGCTTTTTCTTTCCAGGAAATTATTGCCTCGCTATCAAGCTTCGGCTGCCTGATCTCTTCGCGCGCCTCAGCGTACAAGCTAGCAAGGATCTCACATCTTGCCTGTATTCTTTCAAGAAATAATCTCAAGTCGCCGTGAGAGTCTCCGAGGCCGAGTTTAACAAGTGAAGTTTCAGTAATGATCCATTGCAGTAATGCGCTAACATTTGTAGCGTTATTCGTCCCATGACCAAAGCTCGCGAGGGCGGTGAGGATCCGGATGACTTCGTCATTCGTTGCCTGCTCCGTTAGAGATTCCGAAGAAAGCTTTAAAGGGGGCGTGGGGTTCACTTCCCCCGTTCCCTGTTTCATGGGAGTACCGGTGTCAGAGGAAGGCTCGTCCTCCGTCCCGGCGCGTGGTTCTATCTTCTGCTTCGCGGAATCACGCATCCTCTCTTCTCTATTCTGCATTCTAACCCGGTTAAGCACAGTATATTCTTTTTCACTCAAAACAGTTCCATTATAGAAGTCATCCACCAGATGAAAAGGCGCAACAATATATCCTTTACCGCCCAAGCGCTTCATTAATTTCACTCCTTCAGGCCCGGCACCTTGGGGATAACCATCGATTACGAATAGATCCGGTTCTCCTGATATATGTGCGATTGCATAAAAATGTCCCCCAGTCCCGTAAACCCAGGCATCGATGTCTTTTTCTCGCAACATTTCTACTATTCTGAATGCATAATCGTTGCAAATATCCCCATTTATTTTGGAACTTTGTATCTTCTTCATGGTCTCGACAAGTACAGACGGTGGGTTTCCGAGCCTTTCCATCAGCATGCTTTGTATGCGGGCTTTGCGGCTTTCTTCTTCCCGCTTGTCACCCTCCCCAGCAGCGATCTTGCGCTGTATTTTTCTTAGCCTGCGCAGAAGAACTTTGCGCCCATCGCTTGATGGATCGGTTTGCTCATATGCTGCGCGCATAAAAGCTACAGCATCTTCTCTGCTATAAAGTTTTTCGACCTCACTTAATATCGAACTGTATGAAACGCCGAACACTTTATTTATATGCCGTAAGACTTCGAGCTCGCTTGTGCGCTTGAAAAAAGTGCCCCAGCTTACCGCCACAACTTTTGTGACATCTTCTGTATCTCTTACGACAGCAAGATTGTCTTTATGTATCTCTCTGGGAAACATTCTGCGGCTCCCCAGGTTGCCGAAGGCAGCCAGTATGCTTGTGGTAAGATCTGTGTAATCCGTTATACCCAAAAGTTCCTCAAGCATTGTCCTCTTTTCATCATCCATTCCTTCCTTTTTAATTTTCGCAAGCTCTTTACGCATATCGGCCATTGTCATATTCCCAGCACTTCTCAGGCCAAAGACTCTCGCCAATGTTCTATACACATCCGGGCGATTATCATAAACTCTTAAAAGAACGTTTACGGTTTGCCTCTTTATTTTTCTTAATTTACTTTCTGGATCAGCTTCTTCGTCCACAAAACTCTGAACTCCAGGGGCATCTCCAAGTCTACGCATATTGGGATATCTCTCAACATCTAGCCTTACCTTTACTGCCGCGTAATTCTCGTCTTCAACGCATACAAATGCCATACTCTCAAACGCAAATGAATCATCTAGCGCAGCAAACCTTACGTATTCCTTCCGCATGTTGCCAGCGCCCACTTCAGCGATAATTCTTTGTATTGTTCCAATAGAGTCACTATTGATATGCTCCGTGAGGATATCTGCCGGCCGGCCATTGTTTCTCTCCGAATCCATTAGCGCTTGTATTACGATCTCTCTTTCCACCCCCGCCTTTTCCAGCTCTTCAATATGCGTGTCAAGCATGCCTTCCTGAAAAAGTTCAATGATCCGCAGCGCTGTGTTCTTCTCAAGTGAAAAATCCGGAAAATCGAGGTTATACCTCTCCTTGTCATAAAATGCGACCCTTATCGGTACAATTCTTCCATCATTTAATATAATTTCAAAACTGTAAGAATTGCGCCCTTTAAGCTTTGTAAACTTTTCTCTTTTGACAACTTCTTTTATCTCATCTTCCGATACTTCTATTTTTTGAAAAACTTCTTCTTCGGTAAGAACTTTGCGTATCAATGTATACATATCCCCTGTGATCGTCCCGCTTGATAAGGATGATTCCCCTTTTGAGATAAGTTCCGTTAATTCCCGTTTTGATCGTTCATGTTCTTCGTTTTCTGGTCCCATTGACAATGTCTTTTCAATACCGGCAAGAACCCCAGGCACATAAAAAGCGAGCATATCTTTGTGGAAATCTTTCACCAGCCTAAGGTGGCGAATCGCCTTTTCAGCGCCATCTCCTTTTGCTATGATCCCCAAAAGCTGGCTTATAGACCTCAGAACCTGTTCTCTTGTCTTTTGCCCGCCTAAAAATTCATCAAATGGGATATCAGGCTTTCTGCCCTCTTCAAGAAAATCCTCCACGCTTAAAGGCAGAAACCCTTCGCACACGAATCCCCTAACCCCGCAAATCGACAATACATCGCCATTTTTTATTTTTTTATTCCCGCTGATCCGGACGTAAGCCCCGCCTATCCTCGCCCGTACAATCTGCATATCTCGCGCATTGGCTATCATGGTTATTCCGCTAATTTGGGCCATTTGTGCAGGATGTGAGCGCCTGCTTCCAAAGGTTGTTATTACCCCACCCACCCTGGGGAGGCCATTTTCATCCTTAGCCAGAAGACGCGTCATCAGGTCAGGGGTAAGCTCCTCTGTTATAACAATAATGCCATCACACCCCTCTTTCAGGGCCCTCTTTCTCATAGCGTCTATTTTCGCTCCATCTTTCGGCCTTCCTGTTAATACGTAAACCTTTCCCCTGAAAGCGCCTCCCGATAAGGGCCAAACCCGGCTTGTAGGGACCAGGGTCTTTCTGCTTGACGGCTGATACATAAACGCGGATTCAAGTGACTTGTAAATGGGATCCGCATCTCTTACCTGTACAATATAAACCTTACCCATTTCTACGGTAAATTCGATTTCAACCCTACTCCCCAAAAGTGTGCCGATCTTTCCGCTATGATCCAACAGCTGTTGTTTCCAGGGCACGTTTTCAAGGATCTCCCTTATATCCACTACATCTGTGGCCCTGTGCTGAGCTATATCTTCTCCCTGTCCTGCAAACACAAAATCGCCGCCTATTCCGACTTTCTTAACATTTGCGGAGCTTGATTCGATAACACCTGCACCCGATCCGACGAGTATGTTGCCAAAAACCATTCGCTGTACAATAACAGCGGTACCGGGCCAATCTCCATGTATATTCATCGATCTTCTATATGTTTCCGTTTTGCCCCAAGAGCCTTTGACCGCTTTTACCGCCCTCTCAAATTGCTGATCAGCTGTTACCGGAAGCGCTTTTGTGCCGCGCTTGCCTATGATTATCTTTTCAAATGCGCCTGCCAGGGTTTTCATCAATTCAGCTGAACTTTCTCTGTCGTTTTTTATTTTTTCTTTTTTAAAGATCCGATTTTTTGCTGAATCGAATTCTCTGTCCGCAATTTCAAGTACGCCGGTGGCATAGCTTTCAAGAAACCTGGCATATGAATTCCAGGCAGTCCAGCCAGCTTGCTCTTTTTCAAGCCCTCTTGCAATAAGTTGCTGCTGAAACCCTTCTATGGTATCCCTGCACAGCCCTACATTAACCACCGTCGGCATCTGGCCGGGGAGAACAGAGTAAGCTCCTGACCTCACTGAAACGATCAGCGGGTTGTCGTTTGACCCAAACTGCATGTCTTTTGTTTTCCCTGATGCATTTAGATGCCTTTCAAGAATCCCCAGGGCTTCATGTGCTCTTTGGTTTATCGCATCGTCTAAAACTGTCGTAGGCACTATTGCCCCTTCCGGAACGGGAATCCCTTCCCTTGCTAAACGCATCAGCTCAATCCCCTTTGCTGAAAGATGATAGCGCCCCACTGAGCCCCCCTCTTCCATCTCCTCCTCCGGCACTCCAACACCAAATAGCTTAACCCCCGGGCCTCCTGTTCTAATTGCTCCATCCAGCGCTTCACCTTCTTGCTCCTTTTTATCGTAATATTCCCCCAGAAGGCGCATCATTCTGTATATTTCTGCTATAACTTTATCATGTCTGATCATTATTTCCACTCTGCTGTAAAGCTCCTTTTCTCTCTCTGTTTTGTCGACGATCCCTTCCGCATCAAGCACCCCTTCTATAAAACGTTTTGAGTTTTCCGACACGTATCTTTGGATGTTACGATATTCTTTGTCCATAAAAGCCATAACATCTTTGGCTTCTGAGAGATTGATGTGCTTTTGCATTAAAAGGGTGCGTACATGATCCTTGAACGAATTTGACAAAAGTCCTTCAGTGGTGCTTAGTTCTGAAAGTCTCATGACATGCATAAGCGCTTCTGCAATATTGTTGTCATCTATCCCGTTAAATCTTGAGGAAGCCTCTTCTATAAAACGGTTCTCAATAAGTGTAAGCAAAAATTCTGCTAAATAAAGTCCTAGCATTTCATCCCTTACCCATGCCCCGCCATATGCGTTACCTATATCGTCACGGCCCCATTCTTCGTGAAAATCTTGCTGTGTTCCGGCCGGATCATAAACTACCTCTCCGCTGAATATCTTTCTTTTTATGGCTTTTTTCACCCGATGTATCTGTTCAAGCGCGGCATCGGCAGCCTCCCCTGTAAGAAGTTCATAAAATTGGGAGTCTTCGGCGGGGTATGCGCTTCCCGTAAGCTCTCTCATGACTTTACGCACTGCACCATATTTCCGGGATATAGAGACAAGTTCTTCGGCAAAGTCAGACTTCCGGGGTATCCTTTTATATCTTCTTGAAAGTTCGCGATAAGCGTAGATATACCCTGAAAAACTACAACCATGTTCGTCCACTTGAAGAGACTCTCCAAGCTCCATATTGACAGTATCGTATATTCTTTGGAGATCGTTATCGGATATATTCCGGAGTTTTTCATATTTTGTATCACCCACAACACCCAGGCCTTTGCCCATATCACCCTCGAGGTGATAGAACAACTTCTTCATGATCTTCATGTGCCTTTCCCTTGTCACTAGATTGTAAGTTTTATCTGCCTCGATCGTTTTTTCCGGAAAGACCTCGCTGCTAACGGGAAACTCGTCCCCTTTAAATACATCTACTTCATAGCCCTTGTCTGTAAGCACGCTGATGTCTCTTGTATGAAGATATTCAAAGAATCTTTCCAGAAGCTCAAGTGAGCCCGGATTCAACCTATTGTGTATCGAATCGCGAATAACGCCCCACATATCAGGCCCATACGTTCCTGTTCTTGTTCGAACTCTGAGAGGGTGATCAGGCCCAATTGTGACCTGTCCGGAATTGTCGCGAAAATAGTAGGCACTGATACGGCGCATGAAATAGTAACAATCATCCATCTTAACTTTGTTCAATATCTTCATCAGATCGAAAAGCGGATTATCATCCTCGGGAATGACGCTACCCTTCCTGGAAAGGTGGACCAGAAGATAAAACATGAATATACGAGCTTCTTGCGGAAGTATTGAAATTATTTCGTGGTAAAATTTTTGAAGTTCTTTCCATTCTTGTTCGGTCTCGGCCATGGGCAGATCGGGGATCTTGTTCATTACGGTTGTTATGCATTCGTTATCTTGAAAGCGGATAGCTCTGGTCAGCATTTCTTGGATCAGCCGCAGATCCGGCCTTATTGTTTCTCCCTGATCATTTCTGACGCCGTTTGCAAACATCATATCTATAACTTCATTCTGATATTTTATTAAAGTTTGAAGCTGAAGTTCTTCGACCTTTCCCCTGGAAGGATCTGCCTTAACATATTTACGCACCTCTGACATTTGCGCATTAAAGCCCTTGACTTCATTGGCTGACAAAAGCGCTTTTGCAAAGTCCAGCAAAGACTTAAGCTCTCCATCAAGGATGCGGGAGATAATATCAGAAGATGCATCTGTGAACTTGTATACATCATTGTTTTTGTGATCCTTGTTTATTATCTTTAGGATCCCCTTTTCGACCAGTTCGTTAAATGCCTCTTTCAGCGCAGATCCATCAAACTTTTCAAAAAATTCTGTATATTTTGAAACCGTAAGCCAGTCTACGCTTTCAGCATAATATAACGGCAGACGAGTTACTACGTCGCGCAAAACACATGCAGCTGTTCCCGTGAGATCGGGGGCGCTTTGCTCGACTTCAGGTTCTTCAGATGCAGCGCCAAGCGGGATCGTGGGGTCGGCCTCTCCCGTTCCCTGCTTCATAGCGGTATCAGAGTCAGGGGAAAGCTCGTCCGGCGTGTTGACAGCCGGGGTTTGCAACGGGATCTGTATTTTGAAAGCTGTCCCTATTTTTTTCCTGAAATTGCCTTCTATTGTTTCGCCCGGCACGCCCTTTCCGCAGACCCTTTTTCTGGCCTGGCCATGATGGGTCTTTGTCGCAACTTCAATCGAGCCATTATTCCACCAAACGTCTATTGCGAGAAAGCTAAGGGCCATACCGGCTCCGCTCTGTAACAAGTCTTTTTTCAGGCGTTCAGTTGAGTGCGGTGCAGGTTTTGTGCTCTGTCCCCTGCCCGCAATCTCAAAAATCTTAGTGAGCGTTCCATGTGGCATGCCAGCGCCATTATCTGAGATCTTAAAAAACAGGTTTGAATTTTTGGCGTAAAGGCTTATATTGATCTCTCCATTGACCTCTCCCCCCACTTGCCATGCTCTTTCCTGTATGCTTTCCACGCTGTTCATAAACATGTTCCTAACCCATTCCTTAACTTGCACAGATGGCTGAAGATCAGAATCGGGGTACTTTCGGGCCAAATAAGATCTTAAACCTTCTATGGACGGCCTGAGATCACCCATCAACAGATCCACCGCCATATCTCGACGCCTCACCCTAACCGCCCTATTTTTAACGGATGAATCGTATTTAAATCTATATGTTTTATCGAGAAATTGTTTTGTAGTGCCGCTCGCCGCCCCGGCATTGTCGCTTCTTTCTCCCGTACCCTGCTTTAGGGAAGTGTCGGTCTCAGGCTCCCCCGCCACGCCCTGCAATTCTGCATCAGACGCCGTCACTCCCGCAGAAACTGCCGCGCTATCGCCTCTCCGAAGAATAAACATCGTGCAAAGCTTTGCCCCCGTCCACTCACCCACGCTCACCGCAAGCCTTGGCAATTCGACATATATTTTATCCATTTCAAGATCCGGCTTTGAATCAGCAAATCTCTTTACAATAGAAGAGTAGTATTCTACCTCATCACCTTCTTGAAACACACCAACCCATAACTGGCCTTTCTCTCCTAATAGCCCGTATGCTTTCCTCAGTCTTCGGATATTTCGCTCCTCATGATTCTCCGGAACGAAATGCCTCCTAAACGCATTGGAATCAATGACCCCTTCCATAATAACCAGTTTGGCGGGTTTTGAGACAGCAAACCCCGGAGAGAGAAAATTCCCGTCCGCGCCTTTTAGCCATGTAATCTTCTGGTAGACGTTTTCGAGCGCTGCTCTTGTCGCTCCTGTAGCATCGGGTGCGATCCATTCTAAAAGACATTTTCTGGCCATATATGAAGCACCGTCTATATGCGCATGTGTTCTCTCGGCAGCTACCGCCTCTGCGCCTAGCATAGCAGCCAGCACCTCATAATCATAGTTCCTGCTACTGCCTATTTCTACTACGAGATCTCCCTTTGCAATACCCGCATCGATCAGAAGTTTAAATATTGCGAGGCGTCTTTTGTCCAAAAATGCAGCCGCGGCCTCAATCAGTTCTTCGCCCTGCATATTTTCTAATATTTGCAAGAGTTTATCGGCATTTATCCTGGGGTATAGGTCGTTCTCGGCATTCCGGCTATCCGCCGCCCCGGCGGCAGGAATAGGTTTCTCAGCAAGATACTCTATCGAAGGGCAAATGTCCATAATAACACAGTGTATTTCTCTGGCCTCTAAATCAATGTCTACCATTACATTTTCAGCAGTTTCCAAACTTACTCCGTCTAAGCCAAGGCTTTCCATAGTAAATTTTGATTTTTTAGCAAGGAGGCTTTTCAAAAGTACTATAAACGACGTTTTGCCAGCAATTTGCTTAAAAAATATTTCTTTTTCAGGCGCCATGCTCTGCAGCGCATTTTCTAAAGCATGCGGATCGTAGCCAAAAAGAAGCGACATCCGCACACCCTTTATAAGAGCGCTTTCTGCCAGCACATATCCATCTTGTATAAATACTCGTTTAACCGGATTTACTTTTCCTACAACTTTATAATTTTCGTTTCCTATTGAAACATCCCCGAAATCTACTCTCTCACCCAAAAGTTCGGCTATTCTATTTGTAATATCTGCATAGAGCCTAATCTGCTCTATGTCATGTTCCGTA
>JABMSC010000066.1 GCA_013204685.1 Candidatus Omnitrophota bacterium
CGAGGCGCTCCATTTGCAGTTTCGCCAATAAAATATTGTAATGTTTTTGAACTGTGGCTAAAAACGCCTTCTCATCCTCCGCCCGATCCTCCAATCGTCCCTCGTCCTCTCGCTTGCCCCGTACCCGAGCGAAGCGAGTGGTTCGGGGTCCTTTCGTCCCTTCGCTTGCCCTGTACCCGAGCGAAGCGAGTGGTACGGGGTCCATCGGAACACTGCCATCACTTCGCGCCGCCTCCAGCACCCTCTTCGCCGCAGCCGTCTCGCCTTCGCCGGCCGAGCCGCGTCGGGCTTCGCGGCCGGGGGCGGGACTAGCTGATAAATTGTCTATCTCTCTGCTTTGTTCCCACTCCAGCAGTAATCCCTCCAGCTTTTTCGCATCACGCGCGGCGAATTCGTCATCTGTCTCGAGATTGATTATGAGAGGCGAGGTAATATTTGCTTTCTTTCTCATGTCGAAGACGTAATATAAGAGCTCCTTCACCGCCCGCGTACCAGGTGTATCTTCGTATAAAGATCCGTACGGCGTACCACGCCATCCGCCATGAACCCATAATTTTTCTTTTTCCATGTAGAATGGAATCGATATATGTATTTCGCGTAATTTTTTGATTGTATCACCATTAAGCATTTCGCTCACGTACGCTGCCCGGTCCATGCCAAGTGATTGCGCCGTAACGACGGCGTGCCCCAGATCCAGAAGCAGGCCGCATTCGGTTTCGTTCGCAACATCGCGTATGATGTCCGGGCGACATATATAATCGCATCCCGGAAAATACGCTATATTCTCCAAGAGCACTTCTCTGTCCCCAAATCCATGTCCTTTTAATTTATCTTTGAACAAGTGCACGTTATTCACTATTCGCCTGTGTACTTCCGTGTCCGGAAGCGCGGCAGATGTTTTTGGTCCATCAGGCGAGTTTTCAAAATATTCCACAGCAAAACCCAGATGTAGCGAAAATAGCTCAATATTTTGTATTCTTTTGAGTTCGTCGTACAATGCTTCGTCATTCAGCACATCTTTCGCCATGGGGTCGCTTAGATTCAGCATCACTCTTTCACCTTCATGGTCAACGAGCATAAGATGAATTGTTTTATTCAGATCGGAAAATCCTAATTTTCTGATATCACTTGCGGCGCCTTCATAGAGGTGGGTTATTTCAAAATTCGCCAGTTGCGGCACAGGATACGCCAGCGCCTCTTTCGTTGTTCTTAATTTGAAACTAGGGGCAACGTTAAGCCTTTCAAAAACCTCCGCTTCGCCTTCGCCGGGTGAGCCGTCACGCGCGGGAGCCGAGGGGGTTTTGGGGCTGTCGGCTGCATTTTGCGAACCAACAATTTTTACGCCTTGAGATATAAACTCATCAGTTGCTACTTTCATTCTTAAGGGCATTATGGTCCCCCTGGTGAGATCAACCTGTAAAGTATTTATGCGTACCGGAGCGCCTGTCCAGGTTTGAGTTAGTCCGAATTCAAATATATCCAAAAAAACAGGATCGGCACTTATCTTGCCATAAAGAGGTGATTCCGGATTTCTTATAGCTTCAGCTATTGCGGATAAATGAAATGTTGTAGCGCTCTTATCTCCTCTTTTGACAGGTCTGCTCGCAAAAAGAACGGGTTTTCCTGTTTCTCTCCATGTTAATCCATCTACTGTACACTGGTTCTTGTTGTCCGGGCAGGATCTTATAACAACTTCCTTTTCATCCTCGGTTTTTATAACAACCGGATAACGGATTCTATCGTCGCTTGTCCAGTGTGCACGCGTTGTAGGCTTTTCTCTTAGCCCCTTTCCGAACTCACGATAACTAAGCAGTTGGCTGTGCCAGAAAGCAAAACTAAAGTCTCCAAGAAACCTAATATACGAAGCGCGTTTAGTCTCAGTAGTTGGGTAAAGCTCGTGATCAGCTCCCCATTTTAGCACTCTCTGGTTAAAGCGTTTGAATAGCTCAAATTCACTCAAATTACATCTGTACTTTGCGTTTTTGCCGCTAATTTTCCTAAGAGGTAACCTTTCACCAGTGTGTGAAGATATAATTATATCTTCATCTTCTATCCTTCGAAGCTCAAAAGCGATAAAGTTGTCGGGATTTGCCCTTTCTACTATGCAAAGACGCTTCCTATCGTGTTGTTGATCGCTATATATATCAAGAATATTAAAGTTTTCTTCTTCATAATAGCCAGGCAAGCAGAGCAATGTATTGCCCATTCTTATTATGTTTTTATTTCCTTTTCCTATTGATTCTTTACCCAATTTTTTTCCGGTCTCTATAAGTTGATCTCTAATAGCTTTTTCTCTCGGCGAATCTTCATCTATGGGAGAAAATTCGGCCGGTATGCCAAGTATAGAATCCATGAAATGTATAAATGCGGGTATGGTATCAATAGAAAAAGTACTTTTTAACTTCGGTTTTTTGACTGTGCTTTCAATAGCCTCCTCGGTAGAGGAATCGGTAAATGAAAACTTTATATTTTCTGCTTGATCCTCCATAATAAGCGCACATTCTGGTTCATTAATGCTAAAGAGCCGTATTTTTTTAGCCGTCTTGCTAGGCCCATCGGTTATGGCCCTGTATTTACCTGAAATAGGCTCGGGGGTCGGGAATTCGAATCCCGCAAAATAAAAGTTCTTGATATTTGTACTGCTTGCCGCTCTCATGCCAAGGCTGATAGGATAATCTTGGTAATTAAGTCCGGCTGTTTTCATCCACTTAGATAAGACAGTGTATCTGTTAAGATCGTTCGCGTAATGCGCAAAGCCTACCATTTTCCTTGCCACATCCGAAACAGAAAACATCGTTATTCCTTCTTCCCGATTCTCCGCCAGTAATTGTTCCACAGCTTCTTTAAGATCCACCATCCTGAATGCCCAGGAGGCAAGAGTTTTTTCTCTTTTTCTTACTTTTAACTCCCTATATGAGACTGCAAGCATAACCTGTCTGCCCCTTGAATTAATAAATGCTCTTTCTTCTTCGGAAAGCATAGAGAGAAGCCTATCGGCTTCCTCTCTAAGATTTTTTCTTGCCTCCCATATCCTCCTCGCCGCTTCGGCTTCGACAGCAGTAGGTGTAATATCGGCATCGCGGTCTAAAAGATGACCGATTTCATGCTGACGCCATAGTGCGAGGTCTGCGGGAGTTGTGGAGTTTACGAGCGTTTCGTATATCGAACGCGGGATGAATAGGTTATAGGCTTTTCCTTTAAATGTACCGGTGTGTGTTATGAGGCCATCGCGGAAGTGTTCGGGTAGTAGAGAGTCTTTTATTACATAAACAGATATGGGCGGACCTCTCTTCGGATCTATGCGTGTCTGGCCGCAGAGAGCCTCTACTTTATCTTCATCAAGCTTTTCTACGCCTTCGTTCGGGTCCTCGAAGTCTCCGATTATTGCCGGAAGGGCCTCATTTAGCACTTCGTGTTCCTGGCCGGGGCCTTCATGCAGTTCGCGCACCACCGGCTCCTCACCGCTCGTATCGACGAAGAGGGCGGGAGCAACGACAGGATGTGATACGACAGGCTTCACCTCTGGTATGCGATAATCGGATGCTACGTTTAATTGCCCTGACAGATATTTCCAGCCAGCTTCCCACGATTTTTCCTCATTATGAGTGTCCTCATACATGTTTACAACAATCTCAAATGCTTTACGTGCTATATCTACATTTCCTGCATAATCTTCCTGATTTATTGGAAATTTTCTAAAATATTCATCACTGTCTATCATCATATCAAGTATTTTCTGCTTCATTAAAGAGCTATCTTTAAGATGATTTTTAACATCTTTCTCTAATTCATAAAAAAGATCGACTGCCCTGGCGCAATCTTTTGTTATAATTCCAACATCATAAAGCCAGTGCTGCCATTCGTGTACAAGCGCTCTGCCGACCTCTTTCGGCGTATCCGCTGCGAGTAAGTCGACTATCGTAATTTTAACTATTGGGTCATATATGGCCATCAGCGATTTATGGACAAAAAACCATGCTTGTTTTGGAAAAAATTTATTCCAGGGAGAGATGCCGAAATTAAACGAAAAACGTAAGAACCAAGCGTAAGCACCTTCCTTCATTGTTTTAACACGACCCCAATAATGACGCGGATAGTTTATACCGAGACGTTTCGCTGTATAATCGACATCTTCGGTTATTGGGTTATCTTCCCCCTCTGCATATTGCACGGAAGGTAACAGCTTGCCTTCTAACCAAAAGAAAAGGGGTCCCATAACTTTGTCTAGCATTTTAATGTATGCGGGGTTCTTTTTTTTGGCTATCTCTTTACCGAAATATTCATGCGCTAACAGCAAGCCCATGTTTATGTCCCTTGTGTCGCTGCTACTCATTAGCCATTGCATAATCACACGCAGATCCTCTTTTGAAGCGCCTGACTGCGTTACGAACATACGGGCAGCCTGCAACGTCGCTTCCCTGTCAGTATATTTTCGTGCAAATGCATGTCCATACAGGCTCAAAAATAGGCCAAATGAGAACATGCGCTGATCTCTCATCGCATTCCAAGACGTAGCTAGCGTAACCTCTCTTTCCAGATCCACGATAAAAGGTACTTCCCTCCCCGATGGCGCGATACTTATTGTCAGTGTATCTGGGATTGGATTTTTTCTTCTGTCAGGAGGAAAGCCTTTTGTCATATTTTCCCAATCTGATCGGAAACTTTTAATCATACCTGGAATTTGCTCTATCTTACGCTTAAGAC
>JABMSC010000067.1 GCA_013204685.1 Candidatus Omnitrophota bacterium
ATGTTAGATCATCTGCAGGTTCACCTGTGCCGGTGTCTTCTGGAAAAGAAAAAGCTAATATATGGGGAGTTGGACTGGGCACAAATATTGCTCTAATCAAAAATCTTAGCCTAACTGGAAATTATAATTATAATGAGAAAACTTCGAGCAGGCATGGAAAAGGTTGGAGAGTACATAGCGCTGAAATAGGGACAAGATACATTTTTTAATAGCTTTTTTCCATCATCTACGGTATAATACACCTCGGATCAAAAGTGAAGTTTTCTTTCCCGCCAGGGGTGAGGTCCATTTTAAAACTTAAAAGGTACATCAATAGTATGAATAAAATCGCCAAAATACTATCTTTTTTATCGTTAACTCTCGTGTGTCTTTTTTGTTCTTCAAACCACACATTTGCTATAGATAGCACTTATGTTATAAAGAGCGGAGATAAGCTGACCATAAGGGTTGCGGAACAGGAAACCCTTAGCGGCGCATACACCGTATATTCAGATGGAGTTTTAGAATTTCCTCATATTCCTGACGGAATATGGGCTAAAGGATTGACATATGGTGAGCTTGCGGAAAAGATCAAAGAAAAGCTGGAAGAAGACCTGTTTTACCATGCTACGGTTAAGGTTACACCATATAGGAAGAGTGATGTAACGCAAAACAGTCAAAGCTTGAAAGGTGGCATTGTTTATGTGCATGGAATGGTGAATAGAACTGGCGTTGTTGAAATACCAAAAGGAGAGGTTCTTACTGCAAGCAAGGTTATCATCAGGTGTGGAGGATTCAAAGATTTTGCCAATAGAAGGGGCATCAAGCTTATTAGAAAATCTCCTGCAACCGGCAAAACCGAAACCATAGTGCTTAACATGATTAACATCATTCATAAAGGCAGGTTAGATGAAGATGTTCCTGTTCAGGATGGAGATATGATAGTTGTTCCGGAGCAATTTTTTAACTTTTAATCAGTGATAATATGGAAAACAAACAAATCGAAAATATTAGAGTTGATGCACTAGATATACAGAGCTATATCTCTATCCTCCTTAAGAGAAAATGGATATTTCTGGCATGTTTTATAATGTCCTTGATCTTAGGTCTAACGTATTTGCAAGCAAAACCATCTATTTACAGGACGATAGCAGTGCTTGATGTTGGCAGTGGGTATAATATGCCGGTTGATTCGTATCAGGAAACCCGGTATCACCACCTTTTCATGGCAACCCAAACAGAATTAATGGAAGGGCACACTTTAGCTAAGATGGTTTCACAGAACTTGGGTGATTGGGAGAACAAAGTGCCTGAGAAGTATTTGGAACCTGAGATTATTGTATCCGTTGTGCGCGGAACGAGCATGATAGATATTTGGGTTGAGAGTCCTTATAGAGAATTCACAAAGGCATATTCGGAAATTCTTCTAAGGGAATTTGTAAAAATGAAGAGAGAGCGAAGAGAACAGAGTTCGGTTACAGCCGTGGTGAGTTTAACAAAAGAGATTGATCGGTTAAGCAATAAGATAAGCGGAGCTCAAGCCACGCTGCAAAAATATAGGGAGGAAAACGAGGATCTTATAGTCGAAGAGTACGGCCAGTATTCACCCCGGCAGCTTGTAAGCTTATCTGCCGAACTTTCTGAGTTAGAGTCGGACAAAATGTTGATTGGAGAGCAAATAAAAGCTCTTAAAGAAAGTGATGATCCTTCTTTCTGGATTTCTGTGATCGATGAAATACAGAAAAGTGCCGTTACTCCTGCCTTGCAGAAAGATGGTCAAACTGCGGGAGGGGACCAAGCGTTGACCAGCGACAATCCTGGAGAAGCACAACAAAGCGGCAATGTTGGACAGTTGCCTTTTGTTTTTGTTCTTGAGAAAGGTCAGGGCAAAAGGTGGGAAGAGCTAAAAGATCAGTATAAGAAATTAGCGTCAAAATTCGCGCGCATTTCACAGGTCTACAGGCCTACGCATCCTGACAGAATAAAGATGGAGGATGACATAGAAACTGTTAGAAGGGAGATGAAAGCGGAATTGGCTTCATTGCTCGAGATATTCAATGCTCAGTACAAAACTATTCAGCTTGAGGAAGGATCTCTTGAGAATAGCATAAAAAAACGAAAAGAAGCGACCTTGAAGTTTTCATCTAAGATAGCAAAATTAGAAAGTTTAAAAGAAGAAGTTGAGCGATCACAGTTATTATATGGTGTTTTGATCAAGCGAATTGATGAGATAGAGATAAGCGCGGACGTTGGCTTGGAAACTGTTTTTGTCATCGAGAAGCCCCGCACTTTAGTGGATCCGGTAGCGCCCAAAAAGATGAAGATAATCCTGCTTGCAATAGTATTCGGTGCTGGGCTAGGATGCAGCGTGGTCTTTTTTCTTGATTATCTCGATGATTCCATTAGTTCTGTTGATGATTTGAAAGAATATGTGGGTATAAATGCCTTGGGCGTCGTGCATTCTGTTGATTGGAACCAGCAGGACTTGACGAGCCACAATGTGACGGTTCATGTTGATGGAGAAAGCGTCGAAGCCTATCGTTCCATTCGCACTAACATAATATTGTCATCTCCTGAGCAGGACCTAAGGTCAATTTTAGTTACCAGTGCTCTGCCGTCAGAGGGAAAGACAACGGTATCAGTTAATACAGCTATTGTTTTGGCTCAGAGCGGACTCAGGGTACTAATAATAGATGGAGATTTGAGACGGCCAACTATACATAAGATGTTTGGGCGCACTAATACTAAAGGAGTAACTTCCATTCTTATTGGTGAGGAAAATTTTGAAAATTGCGTTCAGCCCACGACAGTAGAAGGTCTTGATTTTCTACCGGCTGGAGCGACTATGCCAGACCCGCCAAAACTGTTGCATAAAAATGAAATGAGGGAATTGGTCGAGCATGTTTCAGGGAACTATGACAAGGTTATAATAGACAGCGCGCCCGTTCTTACTGTTACGGATAGTGTTATATTGAGTGATTGGGCGGATGGTATAATATTAGTAATACAGGGTCTCAGGACATCACGCAGGGCCATAGTGCAGGCTAAAGAGACTTTATTGGACAAGTCATCCAAAATAATTGGTGCTGTTGTAAACAATCTCCCGATGGAGCAGGGCGGGCAATATTATTATGGGTACAAGTATAACTATGGATACAAGTATGGATCTGAACACCAAAAGAGATCTGACAAAAAGAAAGCCCGCGAACAGGAAAAAGAAGAGGTAATAATCTAGTTTTCTTAGCACGTAAGAGAATTTAGAATTTATAATAGAGGATTTTAGAGGATGAATTTTGAAAGCAGAGAACTTCGTGGGGTCGTAAGTGCCTTGCGAAGTTTTTTTTATGGCATTATTGGAAAGTCCGTCCTTGGTAAAAACGCTGATCCAAATTCCAGAAAAATAAAATATTTAATTCTTTTTCTCGTAATCATTACGCCTGTTATTGCAGCGACTGAATATGCTTGGGGGCAAAGCCTCATTATTCTCACCGGAAGTTTAATCGTATTTTTACTCTTCCGATTTTTTTTAAAGGACGGAAGGGCAGAAGTTCTCAACACACTTTTAAATCCGCTTATATTTATTTTCTTTTTACTGGGCATTTTCACTGTAATACCTTTGCCAAAATTCTTACTGAAGCTTATCAGCCCGGGAACATTCCATCTTTACAAAGAATACCTCCCCTCATATGTGTCCAGCTCCTGGATCTTTCCGCTGATGTCATTGAGTTTATACTCGTACAAAACATTGTTAAGTATGTCTATTTTGGTCACATATGCTGCTGTTTTCTTCTGTCTGATCAATAAATTTGACAGTTTTAAGATAAGAATGCGTTTGGCAAATTTGATTATTATATTGGGAACATTTATATCGTGCTGGGGAATATTAAACATGCATATCCAGAACGATAAATTATTCTGGATGAATGACATAGTCTCGGGCATACCTACCGGACCATTTATAAACACCATACATTTCGGTCATTTTATGGCGCTATGCATCCCCCTAACATTGGGCATGTGGATGGGGAAGATAGATTTTGGGATGGATCGCAATGTATTTGTTAAAACCAATGAATATAGGCGTGTGATAACCGGTTTTATGAAGGATTTAGTTTTATATCTTTTGCCGGCCATTACAATGATGGTCGGTCTTTTTAAATCGCTTTCACGTGGCGCGGTTGTTTCCTTTAGTTTTTCCATGTTAGTTTTCACAGGGGTACTACTGTACAAATCAAAAACTCGTCTGAAAGCTATATTATTATTGGGGGTGCTGTTGTGCGGTGTAGTTTTGGCCCTTAGCCTGGACAATGGCGACGTTCTTACAAGACTTCAAACATTAAAGAGTCCCGCTACCACTGATAGCGCTCAGACCAGAGTAACCGTCTGGAAGGATGACATTAATGTTTTTAAAGATTTTCCGGTATTTGGCACAGGGCTGAACACTTTTCAGACTATATTTCCAAAGTATAAAACTATTTTTGGATCGGGGAAAATGTTCTTCACCCATGCAGAGAACGATTATATAGAAACGTTATCTGAAGTCGGCATGTCAGGGTGTATTTTTCTAATATTGATAATAGTTGTTTTCGTAAGAAACGTTCGAGTTGGATTCAAGCTGACTAACGATACTTTTAAAATATGTCTCCTGGCTGGTGGCATTTCGTCGATTTCTGCAGCCGCAGTCAGCGGTTTAACGGATTTTATCTTTCATATTCCGGCTATCAGTTTAATTTTTATAGTTATTTGCTTTATTGTATGGCCGCAGGTCGGGAAAAGCGGGAAGCTGACAGTTTTGAGCTATAAGGACAACAGGAAAGGATTCATAGCTACAATGCTTGCATTGCTTGTTCTCTTTCTCTTTTTATTGATATTTTCCATTAGAGTACTTGCGGGTCAGATATATTTTTGTAAATTTGTTCATGCACCTGACAATTTCACATTAAAAAGTAACTACATAAAAAAAGCGGCGGTTATTGACAGTAAGAACGCTGATTATCGTTATAAATATGGCGAAGCATGCTTTAAGGAGGCGAAGGGCCTAAAGAAAAGAGATAAGGGCAGGTCAACAGAGCTGGCAAGAAAGGCAAAGACGAACTTTGATAAAGCGATCAACCTGGATCCTGTCAACTGGCGGTATTATTTTGCCAGGGGAGCATCAGAGGTTTTTCTTACAAGTGCCGGGGCCAGGGAGTTCACATCGGCTGATGTGCGAGAATCGTTCAACAAGACCTTGGAATTAAACCCCACAGAATATGCGGTATATGAGGATATGGGTGAATTTTATCTTTATGTGCAGCCCGCCCGAGCGTTTGAATACTATAAACGGTTAGCAGAACTCAGGCCATGGTATTTTGGTGCAGTGTTAAATATTGCCTGGGGGATATCTGACAGTCCAAATTTTGTCAGGGAAGTTGTACCGGATGACCCGGAGTTTCTTTTGAAGTATGCGGATTTCCTGGAATCTAAGGGGCTCGAGTCTGATGCTGATGTGGTTTATGCAGAAGTTGTTGGCCTGATATTACTGGGGAAGATCAGCGCTAAGGACAGGATATCAGTCATTGATAAGCTTATTAGTAAAAACAAGTTTAAGGATGCAGCAGAATGCTTAATTATTACAATAGAGGGAACAGGGTATTTTAAGAAGAAAAAAAGCAGTTTTATTATGCCGGTTTTGTCAATGAACGACTTGCTTGAAAAATCCGAAACCATCAATGAATCCTTGGCGGATTCCATGGATCCTGACTCTGATGTTTTATATGAACTTGCCGTTTTTTATTATCAACTGGGTGATCATAAGAAGTCACAAGAGCATTTTAAGAAACTTATCAAAATACATACCAATGAGGCGGAGATAGAGTATAAATATGCATTAGTTCTGCATCAAGATGGTAAATATAAAGAGGCATGTGTAGAATTTAGAAAGGTTTATGATACAATAAAGGATAGGTAATAAAATTATTTATATAGATTCACACAGATTCAGGGTTAATCAACTTCGCGTTGGATATACACAGATATGTGCATATTATCTCTTCAATCTGTGTGCATCTTTAAAACTGTTATTTTACTATCGATCTGTGTGTATCTGCGCACAAAAAAGGATCTAAACAAGATGTTCATCAGCACAAGAAGACGCATATACGGATTATGGCTCATTTTTTGTGACGTACTGTCTTTAGCGGCAGCTGTTTATATGTCTACGGTGATAAGGTTCGGCATGACGGACGCGATGCGCTACCTAAGCGTGAAGATCTTTCCGCTTTTTGTCAATATCGGCATTTTTGTTGCCATATTCTATCTTGCGGGTCTGTATGAACCGAAACGGTTCGATAATCATATTAAAATATTCATAACGGTGGTCTTATCCGTCTTCGCTGGAATGCTCTTAAGCTCTTTTGTTTTTTATGCTGACCTGTCGCTAAAGATCGGAAGGGGAGTATTTGTTCTAAATTCTTTCCTCCTGATGATCTTTGTTTCCTTGTCAAGATTTCTTTTTGTGGTCACCGCGAAGAAGAGGATCCTGGATAGAAAGATCATCATTGTAGGGAACGAAGAAGCCTCGCGGGATGTGATAACCCTTATACATAAATATGCTTCTTCGCTCTATCGCGTTGTCGGTATCATAAACGGGAACAGTGTGGATGGAAAAGCGGAGGTAGACGGTTATAAGCTGCTGGGGCCGATAGAAGAGACGGGGGACCTGATCAAAAGAAGGGAGGTTGACGCTATAGTCGTTACTTCCCTGGAACCAAAACGTCGTCGCGTTCTGGAGAATTTAAGGGTTTGCCGGTATCGAGGCATAGAGATCATTGATGTTGTTTCGCTATACGAAGAACTGGAGGGGCAGGTCCCCCTTAAATACATAGACGATGAATGGCTCTTCTCTTCAAGCGCGAAATATCCCGGATTTCATGTCAGAAAGATAAAGAGACTGGTCGATATCATAGGTTCCCTGGCCGGCCTCATACTGGCGGTGCCTTTTTGTGTTATTGCGGCGGTTCTTATCAAGCTTGATTCTCGGGGACCTGTATTTTACAGGCAGAAAAGGCTGGGCAGGTTTGGGAAGCCCTTCCGTGTG
>JABMSC010000068.1 GCA_013204685.1 Candidatus Omnitrophota bacterium
AATATCTCGGCCCCAAACGCCTTCACCAAACTAGCTACTCTCTTCCCGATCTTT
Source organism: Candidatus Omnitrophota bacterium (assembly GCA_013204685.1). GTDB lineage: Bacteria > Omnitrophota > Gorgyraeia > Tantalellales > Tantalellaceae > JABMSC01. Next base: position 55 of record JABMSC010000068.1, read on the forward strand.
CCAAATCCTATGATACCTGTCACTTTACCTTTTAACAGGCCGCCCATTTCTTTCTGCCAAATGTTCCTGCGTACGTTCCTGTCAACGTGCGCAATCCTCCGTAAACAACAAAGCATCAACCCTATTGTTAATTCCGCCACAGAATCGATCAGGACAGAGGGAGTGTTGTGAACTTTTATCCTGCATTCTTTCGCGGTTTCCAGACTCACATTATCCATACCGACCCCTACACGGGAGATCACCTTCAGGGGTCCAGCGTTCCTCAACACTTTCTCCGTCAAAGGTTCCGTCCCCGCGATCAGCCCGTCATAAGAGTTCTCACTTAAAACTGCCCCTATTTCAGTTTCCTTGAGCTTTCTCCCATAAGGATTTAAAGTGCACTTGATCCCCTGTTTTCTCAGCATCTCAAGCGGCTTTTTACTGTGCTCAGCAAACGTTGTCGTAGATACAAATACTCTCATTATTCCATCCTTTGCTCTTTTGACTCCGGTCCTAAGTTTAATATAGGTCCTTCACTCAGGATCTTACCCGCCGGATAAACCCGGGGAGCTTCATTTTCTGGCCGATCCCCCTGTGCGGATCCGACAAGATCAATGTTCTTTTCATACTCCCTTTTGAGCTCCAGATACTCCCCTTCCTTTATCCGGAGAAAAAGGTAAGTGAGTTTCAACTGCTCATCAAGGCCTTCTTTTGTCAGTATATATTTCACCTTGTTGATCTTTCGGGAACCGGCGGTAAAATTCTTTATCTTCACTAACCCTTTATGGGCAAGTGATTTCAGCATATAATTGGTCTTTCCCAGTGAAATACCGAGATGGGAAGACAACCCCCTTTGGGAGAGGTCGTCTCTTGAGGCAAGAACGCTTAAGATCTTGAAAATATCTTCTCGTAAGGGGTGTTCACTCATTGAACGGTATTATACAGCATACGTATAATATGTCAATAAGTTTTTTGCTTACATGTTAATAGGTAGTTTCGCAACAGAAACACAAGAAGGAGAAGAGCCTTAATCTCCCCCCTTCTATATACGACTCAGAAATAATTTGTCTTAACTTCTTTAGTGATAAACGGTTATAGTGTGAAGGCTTTTATTTCACTGTGCTAGAGAAACATAAATGCTGTTTCTATTTTTCCGAAAGAGCTGTCCGTTGAATCGCAACAATAATCCCCATTACAAACCACATCAAAACACCTAATTGAAGGGAATAAAAGTTCGTATCAACAAAACTGTGGACCAGAAATCCAAACAGCCCTGCCATCAGGCCGACCAGGAAACTTTTATGGAACTTATCCGGGATCTTCCTGAGATTGACCACTGACATCTTGAACAGGCAACCTATGATCCAGATAAACGCACCTAACCCCAGCAGGCCGGATTCAGCCGCCATGTGAAGATATGAATTGTGCGGATAATAACACTCGTAAGTCCTTTTATAAATTCTATACCAGGGCCTTACGGTGCTGAACGTGTTCAACCCCGCCCCTAATAGTGGAAAGTCTTTTACGATATTCATCGTTTCATGCCACGACTGCAGTCTGTTGACGATACTGCTGTCTTCGGAGGCAACATTCCGAACCGAGTTCTCTTTTACGACAAATGGAGCAATAAAGGGTACGGCCATGATCCACAAGATCATTATCGCAGCTATAAGCAGTTTTCTGCTTTTGAAGATCCCGAGAAAAACGACTGATAATATCGTCGCCACATACGCCCCGAGTGAATGCGTTAAGAACAGGCAGCACAATAAAGAACCTGACAAAAGATAAAAAAAAAGTTTTAAGACCTCTCTGGCCCAGTAGCGTCCCTTGGGAAGGTTCGGGAGATAATTCTTTCTTGAAAACCAGAGAAGGCTCAACGCCAATGGTATCATAGTTACCAGCCAACCGCCAAAATCGTTTGGATTACAGAAAGAAGCCTGCATGCGCTGTCCATACATTAATTTGTAATGCCGGATGAAATCTCTGCCCGTAATAAACTGGAACATGCCGTCTATCGTTATGAAGACCATCGAGAGCAACATCACGATCAGGATCCTGTTAAGCCTCTTTTTACTGTTAAAAAACTCCACGACTATAAAGAAGACCATTACCAGTTCAAAAAGTTTGAAGAAAAATCCTTTCAAACTCAAGCAAACTGATACGCTGGTGATCGTCGACAAAAATCCGAATAGGACAAATGCCGCAATAGGAAGGTTTAACTTTGTATTTTCCAGCTTAACTGATTCTATCAGTGAAGCCCCTGGTTTATACCATAAAAATCTCTTCGCTACCCAGGTAAACAGAGCACATACAAAAGCTATCTCCACTGCCGTATTTGAAAACGGCAAGGTAAATATTATTGTGTATAGAAAAGCTTCCATCAGCCGATCAAGGCCGATTATTATATTCTGTTTATCCGTTATAAAGTTCTGTACCGTGCGCCATTTCATCCAACTATCCTTTCAGTTCTGAAGTTTACCGGCATGGACATGCCTCTTTGATCTTAGTTGCGCCCCGATCACCCAAACACTATAAAACTACAAGCAATGATGTTTAGAAAAAGAGTTATCGCCCAGAAGATATAAACAACTTGTTTTTCGGTAAATTTTTTCTTCAGAAGAATATGATGTAGGTGTTCCTTATCAGCATGAAAAGGGCTTTGTTTTCTTGTTATGCGCCGCACAAGAGCGAGGAACGTATCTAGGATAGGTATTCCCAGGGCAATGATCGGTACCAGCAAAATTATCGCGGTAGTAGTCTTATATCCAGTCCATATTGCAAGCGCTGCTATAGAAAATCCTAAAAACATACTGCCGGTGTCTCCCATGAAAATTTTTGCAGGAAAAAAATTATATTTTAGAAATCCCAGACACGCTCCCGCTAAGGCCACGGCAAAAAACGCCGGAAGAAACGCTCCAAACATCAAAAATTTACAGAAGAGTCCCAACGAACAGATAAACACGATCCCAGCCGCAAGACCGTCCAGTCCGTCAATGAGATTGATAGCGTTGGTCACTCCTACCAGCCACAGGATCGTAACCGGGATACTGAATATGCCCAAATGCAAAGCTCCTCCCCACGGAATACTGATCACTTTCACCAAAAATCCGGAGTTGATCAATAGAACGGCAGCCAGTATCTGAACAAAGAACTTTACTTTAGCGTCGGCGCCTCTGGCATCGTCATACATCCCTAAGATCAGGATCATGGTAGATGCCATCACGATCGCCCACAGAGATGTAAACTCCAGGTTACCGAATCCGAACCTTACCGTAAAAAGTGTAAGTAACGCGAATATGAAACCGATATAAATACCGAGCCCACCGAACCTTGTTACGATCTTGGTATGAATCTTCCGCGTATTTTTTTTGTCGATAACTGAAAATTTCAATCCTACATACCGGATCGTCGGAGTTATCAGGAAAGTTATTCCACAGGCAATAGCAAACACAAGAAAATATGTCATAATTACACTTTCAGCAAAACAACCGGGTCAAGTCTTCCGGCACTTTACACATCTCTGATATCCTACGTTTTTAAAACATTCAGATAATTTTACTTCCACACCGGTATTCCTTCTTGTTCTGCAGTTCCGAGAGTATCCACTCGTATGTCCTTTTAAATCCCTCTTCTAGGCTCACCTGATTCTCCCACCCCAGCAGTTCCTTGACAAGCGTAAGATCCGCGTTTCTTCCTCTTACTCCCTGCGGCGCGTCAAGGATGTATCTTTTCGTTATTTTTTTTGCCTGCTATGTTAGTGACGATGTCCGCTATGTCATTAATCGTCACCAGCCTGTCGGAACCGATATTCAGCGGCTGCTTAAAGTCAGACTCCATTAGCAGCATTATCCCCTTTATGCAATCATCGATGTAACAATAGGAGCGACTCTGTTTGCCATCTCCCCAGATCTCTATTTCTCCGGGGTCAGAAGCCTGTGCGATTTTCCGACATATGGCCGCGGGGGATTTTTCCTTTCCACCGTCATATGTTCCTTTCGGGCCGTAAACATTATGAAAACGGGCTATCCTGATATCAAGACCGTAATCCCTGTTAAAAGCCTCCAGCATTTTCTCCGTGTATAGTTTTTCCCAACCGTAGTAATCATCCGGGTCAGCGGGATAAGCATCCTCTTCTATTAAAGGTTTCACATCTGCGGTTTCCTGCTTATGAGTAGGATAGATACAAGCGGAGGAAGAATAAAATAAGCGTTCTATTTTGTTTTTCAGACACGCCTTGGCGATATTCGCATTTATCAGAACATTATCGTACATCACATCGGCGCCAACTTCAGTAATATAGCCGATACCGCCCATGTTCGCCGCCAGGTTGAAAACATAATCCATTCCCTGCGTTGCTTTGAGGCAATTCTGAAGTTCTCTCAGATCAAGGTCCAGTTTCTCGGACCAATACTGTTCCTTGACATATCCATCCCATTTAATGTCAACCACTCTCACAAAATTACCCCGCCCCAGGAGCTCTTCGCCAGGTGAGAACCGATAAATCCCCCTGCGCCTGTTACCAGAACTTTTTTATCTCTCATCTCTGATCTTTCCTTTCCGTTACGTCTTAACGTCATACTCCGATTATAATCGAAAAATTCACCTCAACAATGTCATGTTACTATTTTACAAAAAATTGCGGAATTTTCGATATATTTTTTAAAAATACCGCCGGAACCCTTCCTTTCAGGTCGTTGAGTTTCCAAGCCTTAAGATCCTCCCTGGATTTCCGGACCACATTCTTCAAACTGCTGTTACTCAAACCACCAAGTCTCATCCTTACCAGCACTTCAGGAAGATACCCTGTAGAGATCCGGTATTTGTGCAAAAACCTGAGCATAATCTCATAATCCGCCGATATTTCCAGATCCGTATCAAAATAACCGTATTTTTCATATACTTGTTTTTTTGCGAAAAAAGCCGGGTGCGGAGGCATCCACCCTTTTTTAAAGAAACCATCCCTGTATTCGCATGACCGCCAGTATCTTATCACTTTCTCTGTATTGTTTTTATCCACATACACAAGATCTCCCCACAGACAATCGGCATTCGTCTTCTTGAAGGTATCTACTACTTTTTCAACCACCCTGTCATCTACAAAAAAATCATCGGCGTGCAGGAATCCAACAATATCTCCAGTCGCCAGCTTTATCCCTTTATTCATCGCGTCGAAATGGTTCTTGTCCGGTTCTGCGACAACACGGAAAATCCTGTCCCTGTACCTGTTGATGATATCCAGCGTTTTGTCGCGG
>JABMSC010000069.1 GCA_013204685.1 Candidatus Omnitrophota bacterium
AGTAGAGGTAGGGGGCGTGTCAGGGGTAAGCGTTAAGCGGTAAGGGGTAAGTCAGGGTTCATAGTTCATGGTTCATAGATCGTGGGCCAACGAACAATAAACAATCAACAATGAACAAAATAGTGAGCCAACGAACCACGAACAACCCCGTTACAAATTCCAAAGGAATTTCTAACGGGGCACGCGAACCACGGCCCGTTACAAATTTCGGAGAAATTTCTAACGGGCCACGAACCACGAACAACGAACTGAAAAAAGGAGGGCATCATGACTACAAGATCCAAAGGAGTTACAATCTTAAGTGTGTTAATAATTATCGGGTCCGTGCTCGGACTGGGAGGGCTTGCCTCTCCGGATCAGTTGAACCCGCCAATTTCATTGCTTCTTTATTTTATTGTTTTGCCGCTTTCAATAGTTGTGGCTGTTTTTTTATTAAAGCTTAAACCGTGGGCCCGGCAGGCAATAGTTATAATCTCGATAATTGTAGCTATTGAAAGTTTTGCAACATTGCCGTATGTATTGAAAAGGTCCGAGGAATTATATTCAGAAAGCATTAAAGAAAACCTCACGGTATCCCTTGAAGAAGTCCGGGAAAAACGAACCGCTCTACCCGGAGGAGTTCGAGAGGCCCGTCCGACAGACCTCACCGGAGGAATTCAAGAAGTTCAGAACCTGCAATTACCCGAAGAAGAGGTAGAAAAACTTGCAGTGAATATGTTTAAGGGTATCCTGACCTTTCTGATATTGTTATCAGTAGGTTTTAATGCGGCGGTTATTTATTTCTTTACCCGTCCGGAGGTGATAGGGCAGTTTAGTGCGTAGGAGTTTGCAGAGTGGGGGCTTGGTTTTTCCGTGCTGGGTTCTGTGTGCTGAGTGCTGAGCATCAGACCCGGCACACAGCACCCGGCACACAGACTAATAAAGCGCGCCCACAACTGTGAACTGTGACCCGTGAATTTATTTGCGAGCAGAAGAGGTGATCGAGTTTAATATGAGAATTATTGCTGGTATACACAGAGGACGCAAGATAAAAGGTCCCCCATCTGAGTTAGCCCGGCCGACAAAAGACCGCATCCGGGAATCCGTGTTTAATATTATTGCCCCGGAAGTTCCGGGATCTACTGTGCTTGATATTTTTGCAGGCAGCGGGGCGTATGGTTTAGAGGCACTTTCCCGCGGGGCAAAGAGCGCTGCATTTGTGGAAAAAGACGAGACTTGCGCCTCTGTTCTGGAAGAGAATGTGCACATCCTCGCTTTAGAAGATCAAGTTGAACTGATCATAAAAGATGCATTTGATGCATTGGAACTGATGGGACCCGGTAAGAAGCAATTTGATCTTATTTTCGCAGATCCTCCCTATAATATTAATGTGATTAAAAAAACCTTGATTATGATAAATCATTATGATATATTAAACCCCACTGGCTTGCTTATAATGGAGCACAGTGCAAGTGAAGACATTCCCGACATAGAAGAGAATGTTTCTATTTTAAAACAAAAGACTTACGGCAATATAGTTGTGTCGATCTACCAAAAACAATGACCAGAACAGTAGTTTATCCCGGAACATTCGATCCCGTTACATATGGGCACCTTGACATCATAAAAAGGATCTCAAAGCTTTATGATAAGGTGTATGTAGCTGTGGCTCACAGCAAGGAAAAGGGACCTCTTTTTTCAGTGGAGGACCGTGTAAAGATGCTGGAAGAAGCTGTTTCGGATCACAAGAACGTGGAAGTGACCGATTTTGATGGTCTGGTGGTGGATTATGCTGTGAAGAAATCAGTCAGGGTGGTTGTGAGGGGATTGAGGATGATCTCTGATTTTGAATATGAATTTCAAATGGCCCTTACCAACAGAAAGTTGACCCCGGAAATAGAGACTGTGTTCATGATGCCCAGTGAATCATATTCATATCTGTCAAGCAAGCTGATAAAGGAGATAGTAGGTCTCGGAGCCGATATTTCCAGTTTTGTTCCTGGAAATGTAGAAAAAAGGATGAAGGAGAAATTAAAAAAATGAACAGAGTTCATGGATTGCGGGAAAGGGCGAAAGAGAACAAGAAGAAGATAATTCTTCCGGAGGGGGAAGATGACAGGGTTGTGGAGGCGGCATCCATCATTGCCAGAGAAGGTTTGGCTGAAATATGCCTTTTAGGAAAAAAAGAGGATGTACAAAAATTAGCCGAAGAAAATAATATTTCCCTTGAGGGAGTTAATGTGATCGATCCAGCCGATCATGATAAACGCCAGGAGATTATTGACGGGTATTATGAACTCAGAAAGCATAAAGGTATTACCCCGGAGGAAGCTGAAAGATCAGTGATAGAAAATCTTGTGAATTATGGGGCAATGATGGTAAAGATGGGCCTGGCAGATGGTTTTGTTGCCGGCGCCAGCCACACGACTTCTACAGTGGCAAGAGCGGCCATACATTGCATAAGGATAGACAAGAACATAGGTACCGTATCAAGCTCCTTTATCATGGAGATGGACAACTGCCCCTATGGTGAGGACGGACTTTTTGCTTATGGGGATTGCGGGATAATACCTTATCCTTCAGCAAGACAGCTCTCGGGCATAGCTGTGGCGACAAGTGATCTTTTTAAGGAACTGTTTGACGTTGAACCGCGTGTTGCAATGTTAAGTTTTTCGACACATGGCAGCGCAAGGTCCGAGGCGGTCGAAACTATTCTTAAGGGTCTTGAAAAGGCAAAAGAGAAACGGCCGGACCTCCTCATAGACGGGGAATTACAGCTGGATGCGGCTATAGTTCCGGATGTGGCAAAACGCAAATGCCCCGACAGTCCCATTGCCGGAAGAGCGAATGTTTTGATATTCCCGAATCTGGACGCGGGAAATATTTCGTATAAATTAAGCCAGCGGCTCGGGAACGCCAGAGCCGTAGGGCCTATAATGCTGGGGCTTGTGCGCCCCTGCAGTGATCTTTCACGCGGGTGCAGCGTTGAAGATGTTGTGGACACCACTGTTGTAACTGCTGTCAGAGCCCATGGGATGGATAATTAGTTTGAGGCTAGAAGGTAATAAATGTTGATACTCGTAATAAACTGTGGTTCTTCATCGGCAAAATTCGATCTTTTTGAATTGAACAAGGAGTCTTCAGACCTCTTGAGGGGGACAGTTGAGCGTATAGGTGAAGATTCTTCAAATCTCTCATACGAGATAAACGCCGAAGAAAAGATACAAAAAGAGGTTTTATGCCCCGATCATCACAGCGCCATAAAGATAATAAAAGATATTCTTACAGATCCGGAAAAAGGCGTTATTGCTGATGTCAGTGAGGTGCATGGTGTCGGCCACAGGGTAGTTCACGGCGGTGAAGAGTTTACAGAAAGCGTGTTGATAGACGAGAGCGTATTAAAAAGTATAGAAAAATTTTCGGAACTTGCGCCGCTTCATAATCCACCCTCGCTTGAGGGAATAAAGGGATGCATGAAGATATTCCCGGCCGTTCCGCAGATAGCGGTCTTTGACACAGCGTTTCATCAAACCATGCCCGAGGAGGCTTACTGTTACGGCATACCGTATGAACTTTACGAAAAATACGGAATAAGGCGGTATGGTTTTCACGGAACAAGCCACAGATATGTCTCCGCCAAAGCTGCTGAAATCCTGGGAAAACCCTTGAGTGAACTTAATCTGATCACAGTTCATCTGGGTAATGGATGCAGCGCCGATGCCATTAAAAAAGGAAAAAGCGTAGACACTTCGATGGGGTTTACTCCGCTTGAAGGCCTCTTAATGGGAACACGTTCAGGAGACCTGGATCCGGCGGTTGTAACATTTATTATGCAGAGAGAGAATATCGATGCCGAAGGGGTTAATGATCTATTGAATAAGAAAAGTGGTCTTCTCGGCATCTCAGGCGTAAGTAATGATATGCGGGATATACTGAAAGCGATCGATAGTGGGGACAAACGGGCGAAACTTGCGTATGATATTTTTGTGTATCGCATAAAGAAATACATCGGGGCTTATGCTGCCGTTTTAGGAGAAGTTGACGCGGTTGTTTTAACCGCCGGTATCGGCGAGAATCTGCCCCGGCTGAAGGACGAACTTAAAAGGGATCTTGCTCCCCTGCTTGGCGGGAAAACAGAATTCATGGCTATAGGCACTAACGAGGAGCTTTTAATAGCGAAAGATACGTACGAGATCGTAAATAAAATGAAATAATGTAGCGGCACGGCATGCCGTGCCGCTATTAACGTAAGGAGAACAGCACATGTCCAAAGTTAAACACAGACATTCGAAAGAACGCGGCAGAAAAAGAAGAACTCATTATAAAGCGACGGCGCCATTAGC
>JABMSC010000070.1 GCA_013204685.1 Candidatus Omnitrophota bacterium
GGTAACGCCGTTTGAAAATGGAAAAATAGATGAAGAAAGTTATAGTAAGCTTATTGAGTTCCAGATTGAAAATGGAACCGATGGTATTTTGCCATGCGGAACTACGGGCGAGTCAGCGACCCTCACCATGGATGAGCAGAAAAAACTTATCAGCATGTCGGTCGAGATGGCTGATAAGCGCATAAAAGTTCTCGCCGGTGCCGGATCTAACAATACCGTTGAGGCGCTTGACTTGGCTTCTTACGCAAAGACTGCAGGAGCTGATGCAGCGCTTGTCATTACGCCTTATTACAATAAGCCGACTCCGGAAGGGCAGTACAGGCATTTTAAGAAAATAGCAACAGAAGTTGATATACCTATCATGCTTTACAATGTTCCTTCAAGGACGGGAATATCAATACTCCCCTCAACCGTTGCGCGCCTGGCAGAGATAGACAATATCATTGCGATAAAAGAAGCTGCCGGCAGTGTTGAGCAGGTTCAAAACATTTTGTCGCTTTGCGATATTACCGTAATGAGCGGTGACGACGGACTTACACTCCCGTTCATGGCAGTAGGGGCCAAGGGTGTTGTAAGTGTAGCGGCGAATGTTATTCCGGGTAAAGTGCATGAAATGACCCAGAGTTATTTAGACGGGGATCATGATAATAGCCGGAAGGTCCATTATGAAATACTGGAGTTCTGCGGGGCCATGTTTATCGAAACTAATCCCCTCCCTGTTAAAACAACACTTAACTTAATGGGTATGGTCAACAAAGAGTGGCGCCTGCCGCTTTGTGAGATGGAGGCGGCTAACGAAGAGAAACTTAAGAAGGTGCTTAAGAAATATAAATTGATATAAAAGTGCTGAGTGCTGAGTGCTGTGTGATGGGTGGATCTAAATATACTACTCAGAACGCAGAACCCAGCAACCAGCACATTTAATATGGAGGCCCCAATGATCAAAATCGGAATCGCCGGTGCTGCCGGCAGAATGGGAAAAAGGATAGCTGCTTTAGCTGCCGCGGATAATGATGTGAAGATCGCTTCAGCCCTGGAGAGGAGTGATAGTCCCGAAGCCGGTAAGGACCTGGGCAAAGTTATCGGCACAGAAGATCTGGGAGTCACTATTACCGGTGATCTTGATAAAGCTTGCAGCGGTATTGATTGTTTGATCGACTTTACCTTGCCCGGGCCTACCATGGAACATGTAGAGGCCTGTGAGAAAAATAAGGTATCGATGGTCATAGGTACGACGGGTTTGAGTTCTAGAGAGGAGGATAAAGTAAAAGGGGCCTCAGGGGTTATACCGGTAGTGTTTTCGCCAAATATGGCCGTTGGCGTTAACCTTCTCTTTAATATAGTGAAGGAAGCTGCGAGAGTGTTGGGACAGGATTTTGATATTAAGGTGGATGAAACGCATCACGTCCACAAAAAGGATTCCCCCAGCGGTACGGCAAAAAGAATAGCGCAGGTCATTACCGAGGCTTCAGGGAAAGAGCCCCCGATCGAGGCTTTTAGAGAAGGCGAAGTTATCGGAAACCACGGGATAATCTTAGATGGTGAATATGAACAGCTTGAGATAAGGCATGATGCGAAGAATCGTGATGTTTTTGCCGCGGGCGCGATAAAAGCGGCAAAGTTTATTGCAGGAAAGGCCCCCGGGCTTTATTCTATGGCGGATGTCCTGGGGCTAAGTTAGTGCTGGGTGCTGCCTGTCCCGCTAGAAATTCCTTTGGAATTTTTAACGGGGCAGGCAGAACTCGGCACAAAAGGTTGTATACCAGAGAGGATGATATGAACATTGATTACGCAGAAAGATTGAAACTATTACCACCGTATTTGTTTGAGGAGATTGATAAGGCAAAAAAGAAGGCCGCCGGCGAAGGCCGTCCTATAATCGATCTGGGGGTCGGAGATCCCGATACGCCTACTCCTCAATTTGTGATAGAAGAGCTGTACAAGGCCAGTTGTGATCCGACGACGCATAAATATGCTTTAAATCGCGGTTTGGTAGGCCTCCGGGAGGAGATGGCAAAATGGTACAAGAGGCGTTTTAATGCGGACCTGGATCCTGCGGATGAAGTTCTCCCGCTTCTGGGGTCAAAAGAAGGTATAGCGCATATTCCGCTTGCTTTTATTGATCCCGGAGATGAAGTACTGGTGCCCAGTCCGGGTTACCCGCCGTACAATTCAGGCGCTATATTCGCGGGTGCCAGGGTGCACTTCATGCCGCTATTAAAGGAAAACAATTTTCTTCCGGATCTGGATTCCATAGAAGGTGATGTGGCCAGGCGGTGTAAGCTAATGCACATCAATTACCCGAATAATCCCACAGGCGCAGTATGCGATAAAGCGTTTTATGAAAAAGTAGTGGAATTCGCAAAAAAGAACGAGATCATCGTCTGCTCAGATGCTGCATATTCAGAGATGTGTTTTGACGGATACGAGCCGCCAAGTTTTCTTGAAGTGGACGGAGCCAAAGATGTTGGTGTTGAATTTCATTCGCTTTCCAAGACCTTTAACATGACGGGGTGGAGAGTAGGTATGGCGGTCGGTAACCGTGAGGTGTTGAATGGCCTGGCAAAAGTGAAGGCGAATATAGATTCAGGCATTTTCACTGCTGTTCAGCTTGCCGGTATCGAAGCATTAAAGCAGGGCGATAAAGTCAAAAATGCGATGAATGAGATATACACCAAAAGGCGCGATGTCTTAGTGGATGGCCTTAATGAAGCCGGGTGGGAAATAAAAAAGCCACTGGCAACTTTCTATATATGGGCCCCTGTTTTTGGGGACCACGATTCATTCTCGCTTGCGAAAGTTCTCTTAGAGAAAACAGACATTGTTGTAACCCCGGGCAATGGTTTCGGCTTAAGCGGAGAGGGATATGTCCGCATGGCGCTGACGGTAGACCCGGAAAAACTTGCTGAAGCGGTTGATAGAATAAAGAAGACGTTCTTTGGCTAGCATGCTAGTGGGTGCATAGCGCATAGTGCATAGCGTTTAGAGGGAAGCGCGCGCTCCGTCATTGCGAGGGAGCGAAGCGACCGAAGCAATCTCAATATCTGGCGAGCCCCGTTAGAAAAAGATTTTCTAACGGGGCGAGCAACAAGGAGAGCGAGCTCA
>JABMSC010000071.1 GCA_013204685.1 Candidatus Omnitrophota bacterium
GCGCTTCTTGAAGAAGACCGCTTCTACGCTGAAACCGAACTTTGCAGGACCTTGAACAGTGAGTCCGCTACACTGGCTCCGGACTTTCGCGCGCTTGTAGGTCATCTTGGACTTGCGAGGTCTACCATCGGTGAAAACGGAGAGACCTCATATAAGCTCCTTTCCAGGGCCCGCCGGAACTCCCTTCGAATTATCAAGACCCTCCAAGAATTACAAAAAGAACACCACTACAGGCCAAAAGTAGCGGAACTTAAGAAAATAAGACCCTTGATCGACGCTATAATGGACAGATCTTCCGGGCCTGAATCAGACGCTTCCGCTGCTTCAAGAACAAAATCACTGATCTCCAAACTTCTGCTTAAACCGGACGGATTTGACTGGGCTGGGGAAAAAGATACCCTGCCGGACCTTAAAGGAATGTCCCTGGGCAGGACCGACCGATGGGGGCTTATCCGGATAGTCCCGAAAAAGAATTACCAGTACAGATGGAACATACTTGGGGCTTATGAAGAGGGCTGGAAAGCTGTGATAACCGACAGCTCTGTTACGAATGGGGTCTACCAGATAACGGTGAAATTAACAAAAGGAAAACACCCGCCGAGAACAAAAACATTCCAGATCGGTCCCTCAAGAAAGAAGCTTCACGGGAACCATGCCGAAAAAGGTAACATTATTTCCGTTTTGAACATTACTGAGGATGCTGGTAAACAAGCCATAAACAAACTTGTCTCGGATCCGGAAAAATTTCAGGAAATGATGCTCGCGGGCGAATTACCAGATCTAAAAGGGTTACGGATAGGGAAACTTGATAGGGCAGGCGCTGTAAGATTCTATCCCAAAAAGGGCTATCTTTTCATATGGACCGTGCTGGGATACCGGGATGAAGGATGGGAAGGAACGATCATTAACAGTTCCATAAAGAAAGGAGTTTATCAGATAACCGTAAAGCTCGAGAAAAAAGAAAAGCCCCCCATCATTAAAATCTTCCAAATAGGTCCCAGCGTAAGAGTCTTGCATGGAGAGGAAGAAAAAAAGGACACAACTATACCGGTGGTGGATATAAGTGAAAAAATGGGAGCACAGGTACTGTCTGGGATGATCGGTCCCGAGTGGTACGATGCCCCCAGAAGCTCACCCGATCTATCAGGCCTAAGAATAGGCAAGACCAATAAGCACGGCTGTGTGACATTGACCCCTCATGAGAATTATTCAATAGACTGGCCCGTTCTCGGGTTTTACGGTGAAGGATGGGAGGGAACCATCGTTCAAAGCGGCTACTACCACGGGTATCATCAGTTCACCGTAGAGCTGGTAAAAGACGGCGAAGATCCCGTGGTTAGAGTGTTCCAGATAGGACCCCGCAAGAAGATATTGCGGGGCAACCACCGGGAAAAGGGTAAAACCAGAGAAGTCCTGCAACTAATTGACGTACAAGCCCTCCGTCAGCTATCAGATGTCGATGGGTATTATGAAAAGCCCGGAAGAGAAATACTGGCTGAACTTGTTGCCGATACTGAGAGTTTTGATTCAATGCTGGAAAACAAAAGTTTACCTGATCTGCGGGGGGTATACCTTGAAAAGACCAATAAAGCCGGAAGAATAGACCTTCCCGTTAAAAAGAACTTTCCATTTCCGTGGAGCGTACTTGGCCGACAGGGTGAAGGGTGGCACACCTTCATTACGGACAGCTCTATCAAGAACGGAATTTATCAGATAACCGTGCGCCTTGTCAGAGAAGGCGAAGAATCCGTAGAGAGGACCTTCCAGATAGGTCCTCTCAAGAGGATCCTTCCAGGAAAACACGAAGAAAAGGGCAACAATATTACCGTACTTGATATAGCCGAAGATCCAGGCAGAAAGGTCCTCAGCAGACTTATATATGAACCCGTGGATTATTTCAAATGGAAAAGGTCAGGAAAAGGACACAGCTTGACCGGCCTAAGGCTGGGAAAAACCGACGAACAAGGGGTCATTAAGCTTGTCCCGAAGGAAAATTATGAATTTTCGTGGTCTATACTTGGTTTTGCGGAAAGAGGATGGGACGCTGTCGTGATCAGTGATCATCTCAGGGACAAGGTTATTGAATTTACCGTAAAACTCACCAGGGAGGGTAGAGAACCTGTTTACAGGACATTCCAGATAAGCCATTTCAGGCGAAGACTTAATAAGACAACAGGAAAGCAAGATTATATTTACGCACGCGATATCAGCGATAAACTCGGTTTCAGGGTACTCGCAAAAGTTATTGCAAAAGGCACAAGATCCAGATGGGAAAAGGACGACAAAATCCCTGACATCGAAGGCCTTCGCATGGGCGTCACCGATAAATACGGACATGTAAGATTCAATCCGATCAGGGGATATACCTATAACTGGTACGTACTTGGCTTCCGCGAAGCAGGCTGGGAAATAACAGGAGTAAAAAGCTGGATAGCGGGAGGTTTCTACAGGTTCACGGTCGATCTTATTAAGGGGGATAAAAAGATAAGAAAAACCTTTCAAGTAGGCCCGTATACCACTACGCTTGCCAAAGGCCATAAGGGGAATAAAAAAGAAACATACGCGGTGCTGAAAATAGAGAGCATCGAAAGGATAAAAATGCTGGCGGGAAAAGAGGATTTTTATCGTGGCAGACGCGCAGGTTATGAAGGCGACAGAGTGGTCGAGATAACCAGAGCCGATGAAATGCACAGAGAGCTTGACGCCCGCCACATCTGGCAAATCATCGAAGAAGCCATAAACAAGCTCAATATTCGCCAGCAAAAAATAGCGGAAATGGTATTGGAGGGCATGAAAGACAGGCAGATCGCTGAGAAGGGCCGTTATACCACAGCAGAAATTTTTGAAGTAAGAACTAAACTAAGAGGAAGTCTGAGTTTTCTCCACAAAGAACTAGCAATGTTCGGTGTGGCGACGGTAATCACCCCCCAAAAGAATGCGCGAGACGAAGAGGAGGTTGCGGATGTAAGGCCAGCATCCCCTCCGGCTTTAGCTCCGGAGGAAGAAAAAAAGGCCACGACCATGTTGGAGATAAATGACAAAACGATCACGGTAAAGAAAGTTCCGAAAAAAGGTGGGGACGAGCTTCCCCCCGGTACCGGAACCGCCATGAAGCAGGGGACGGGGGAGGTAGTCGACGACGGGAACGCAGCGGGTAAGGGTGACAAACCGCGTACGCCCGGATCATCGCTGAGATCAAAAGTTTCAACCTTTATAGGTCTTCTTGCAGGAGCGCTTATTTTATTGCCCGGTAAATTACACGCCGCCACTAATGAGCTTGTTTCAGGAGGCATTAATCTTGCGCAACCTATCAGTCCGCAAAACAGCATGTGGGTTTCCGCAATTCTCATAGCAATTTACGGTGCAATTACTATTACTTGCGGAATATGGACATTCCGACAGGTTTTCCACCACGCCAGAAGAATATGGCGCAAAATGGATGAGAAAAAGGTGCAGCACGAGGAAAAAGTGCGCAAAAAAGAGCTGCATTTCAAATACGCCAGGGAAAGATGGTCCGGGGATTTTGAAGTTCTAAAAATAGAAACCGAAGAAGATGTCGAAGAATATCTTGGCGGTGACGAGTCTTTAATGAATGAATCAAATTACATTAAAAGGGAGCTGGGAAGAAGAGACAGGCCCGACAACCGCTCCGTTCGCTTTTACGTTGTTTCAAGATTTGAAGCACCGCACAGAAGAATTGCAAATGGAGAACTCTTCGAGCGCAGAAGGGTTCCAATAGGCACAATAAGGATCGATCGCGTTAAAGGCCCTTCCATAAGTAAAGACGTAGAGGCGGATGTAATTACCTGGAGGAGTTTCTACGATAAATACCAGCACCTGGAAATGCCGCTTGAGTACCTGAACA
Source organism: Candidatus Omnitrophota bacterium (assembly GCA_013204685.1). Taxonomy (GTDB): domain Bacteria; phylum Omnitrophota; class Gorgyraeia; order Tantalellales; family Tantalellaceae; genus JABMSC01. Next base: position 3,866 of record JABMSC010000071.1, read on the forward strand.
TTGGAAAGATTAAAAATGTAATACTTTTCTGCAATTTAACAACAAAGAAAGTGCCGGAAAAAGGCAAAAAAGGATACCGGCGTTCAACCGAAGAAGCAATACCGCAAAAACCCGTTCCTGTTACGGAAGCCGAGCTTGAAAAGACAAACATTATTTTGGCTCATCTATTGCCGTATGAAGACGAGTACAGCCTTGATGGTGAAGAATTTTTAAGGCCCCCTTTACGCGCAGCTGGAAAAACAGAATTAATGCGATTTGAGCACAAAGGATCGGCCTTTAGTAAATACAGAGAGCGTTACTGGCAGGCAATGAAGGAAAATAAACACTTTAGATGGGGCGAGCTTTGCGCGATAGGCCTTAATCTTGCAGGTCAGATCTTAGTCGGCGGCCTTACCTATTATATACAAAAAGCTTCAGCCACGGCAGCCGTTATCGTTGTCATAACTTTTATCTGGGGCAATGTAGTGGGCCCGGCACTCGGGTCTTTTATACTCTCAAGGGCCAATGAAAACAATTACCGGCAGGAAAAGGCAGACAGGGCAAATGCCGTCCATATAAAAAGAGGCGGCTCTTCTTATGAAAAAGATTTTGAAGCTACAACAAAAGAGAAAAAGACCTTAATGTTCGTTTCGCTTAATAGGATTTTAACTTTATGTTTACACGTTACTATCGCCTACATCGCGATCGTGCGCCTGGATCTTCTGGCGCCGGTAGGAGGGGTTTCTACGGTTGAGGCTGTGTTTTTTGCGGTTCTTTATTTTGCCATGTGCCTTGGCCAGCAAATTACAAGTGGTTTATGGTCTAACCAGTGGGTTCGCAAGCTTGATAGGGAGCTTCATTTAAGAGAAAAAGAAACGGGCAGGGGTACCGGCGAAAGCTACTGGCAAATTATGGGCTACGGGGTAACCTGGGGAAGCGTTATGGGGTTGGGGACATTTTTCCTTACGCTCTTAGCTTTTAATATATATTTTCCCGCGGGAATAACCTTAGCCATTTCAGCCGTTGCTATCAGCATTGTAAGCGGATTTTTGTTCCACAGGTTCGGTCAACGCCAGGAATCTTTCATGGTGATAGATGCAAAAGATTTCCATGAAAAAAAGAAAGGTTTATACCGCGTAAGGGGCAGTAATTTAAAGATCAAGGCAAGATCGAAAGAAAGCCACCTGCCGCCCATCCGGTATGAAAAAGATCTCATAATAGCAAACCCCCAGCATGTGGAGCTTATCTATCCCGAGGGGGCTAACATACAAGGAGAGTTTATCGGTTTTGATTCGAAGAATTGGTGGCGCGCCTTTCTGGGGGAGATTAAGTGGTTGTTTGGCCGTTACGAAGAGAAGGGACCTTTCATTGAAGTGAAAGACTCCGCTCACCCTGATATACCGAAAGTTCGAATTTATACGTATGGCCGCAAATATAAAAAAGAAATAGATATTCAGATCAACAAAAAAAGAAGCAAAGAAACAGGTCTTACGGTTGAACTGGATGAGAAAGTGGAGACAAAAGTTGTTAAGACGCGGGATATGCTTTGGGCCATATCCATACTGGCGATAGCAACCCTGTTTTATTTCTTTGGTTTTTTTCCGTTCGTCGATTGGATCAAGGGTTTTGCAGCAACCCCCTTTATGGTCAATTCTCTGGATTATTTAAGAGAACTTTTGGGTCTCGGGGCACGCGTGACAAAACTTGTAGTGTGGCCCCACTTTGTGATCGGCGGTGCGATAGCAACGACGCTCTCATATCTTTTTCTCTCCAGCATTCGCAGGGTATACTCTACTCCTCTTGAAGATTATAAAATATATGGAAAAGAAGGAAAAAAAATACACAAGTCCGAAAGCAAAGATGCAAAGGCGGAAATAGTTCCCGCCAGAAATATCAAGGGGTATTTATTGACAAAGGATAGTATATATTCTGAATTTATAACCGAAGTTCTGGAAGACAACCCCAGGGTGGCTTCCCTCCTTCATCCTGTGTTGCAATGGCACAGGAGGGGTTTTATAAAGAAGCTACTCACCTCTATCGAGGCGCGCATCATATACGATTTTAAGCATGGTCAAAAAAGAATACTCGGAATAGAAACCATAAAAATTACACGTTTTCCGATCCCATTTTTCGGGGGAAGATATGATAAAGCGGTTGTGGATTTTTATCCCTTGGATGAAAATGTCTACCCGGAACTGCGCGCTGAAGATAAGATCCCGGCCCGGGTAAGAAATATCTTCATACGCTCCAGCTATGCGTCACTTTCCAGAGGCAAGGAAGACTCTACCGAAGAGGCCCTTTATGATTACAAGCTGGTGAAAAGCAGCGCCTCAGAAACCGAAGATTTTTACCATTTCAGAAAAGACAGACCCCCGCTTTCCCACATGTTTGATCAGATGGTCCTTCCCATGCGCCTTAGTCGTCCGCAAAGGTGGGAAGAATGGATAGGCATCATTTCTAATTCAATTCTTATGCCCATATTTATGACAACCTTCGGTCTGATAATCCTGAATATTGCCGCAGAGTATTTCAAGATCCAGCACCAGCTGGCCTTTCTGGCCATTCCGATCAGTGCCGTTACAATGATGTTTTTTTACCAGCGTTGCCAAAGACGGCCGACTGAAATATATAACTGGCAAGAAAGGTCGGAAACCTGGGAAAACAGGGGAACCGGTACGGTTAGGGGTGAAACTTCCGCTGCAGACAGAAATCTCAGAAAGCGATGGGCGCGCATTTTCTTTTTCCGGATCTTTGTTGCCATTCTCATAATCACGAGGGTATTCTGGAGGGAGTTATTTTCAGTTTCCGCAATACCGGGTACCCCGGAAACGCTTCTTTTCGTCGGAATTTGGTTTGCATCTCTTATTGTTGGGGGGACAATGGGGTTGTATTTCAGTGCGGCGGACGACCGTTTCCACAGGTCCGCAATAAGTGAAAATAAGGATTTCGAGGAATTTGGCCTTAATGCAAATTGGTGGAGGTTCATGAAGCCGAGAATGATCTTCCTCATATGGAGCGCATTGAGCGTTACCTTATTATTTACGGGCTTGAGGGGTTTTGCCCCGAAATCTTTTATATACACCATGGGCATGATCGTTACGGTAGGCATGGTGTTCGCAAGAACCGTATTTGTCTATTTTGGAGCAAAAGACGATACGTTGTTAACCATAGAGGATAAGCACTATAACGAAAGCAGGTTGATGTATACCCGGAGAGGTAAGAGAAAAACTTTAACAGAACTTGTTTTCTTTAACGGTAATAACGAAGAATACATGAGCGTAAGGCCCTCTCTCGGTAAAGAATTGATCCTAAGCCGTGACAGCGAATTTGAAGCATTTGGGGAAAAAAGCAGGGTCGTGATATCAGAGCCTGCGCAATCAGAGCTCTGCATCTTTTTCAAAGAAGGCGATATTGAAGAAGATCCTGTTTACCACAGGTGGGGTAAGTTGGACAGGCACCACATGTACGGTATGAGGCCTTTTAAATACGCAAATGAGTTCGGACGCTCCATCGAGATACCAAGAAAAGGAAGAGGATCGCTATGGCTCTATATTAATGACGGAAAAGCAGATTATTCGGTAGAGCCACAACCGGTCGAGGAAGGCTCAAGGGAATGGAAAAAAGGCTACAGGCACATGCTTGTTATACGTAAAGCAAAAGACCGCGCTCCGCCCTTTTTCCTGCGCTGGCTTAACAAGAAAAGAATTATTTTTATTTCCGCATTAATTGCCACATTTTTCGCTTACCTTATTGATCTGAGCTTGGGCTTTCCTGTTATAGGAAAATTTCTCCTTTTGCCACTATCCGTTAAAATATCCGGTTTAGTTTTACTCGCAGCCGGCATAGTTCGGGTTTGCTTCTCCTCCACCGGGAAAATAATGCAAAAAGAGATGGAAAAACTCGGCGAAACAGGCCCCGTTACAAATCCCGAAGAAATTTCTAACGAAGAAGGCACCACCATGAAGCAGGGGACGGGGGAAAGCGACCCCACGACTACGCACGACGCCATACGCACTACGCAGCATGAAACCGCCGGCCTGCCCGCCGAAGCTTTAGCGAAGGCGGGGACGGCGGAGGATATGAGTTTGGATGAAGCGTATTCGTTTTTATTGAAGCACCCGTTTCTCAATGAGAGCGATTTAGAACTTTCAAGGAAGACCGCGGAGGGGATCTTAAAATATCCGATTGATAGGATTATGGTCGTAGGAGATGGATTGTGGTCTTTAGTGTTTTTATTGGCATTGACCGGAAAAGATGTTGCTTTCGTAGAGGTGGATGCTGATAAGATTGAGATAACAAAGAGATATCTGGAGGATAGACGTGAATACTTGAGGGGAGCCCTACAGATCACGACTGTTTGCGGAGGGATAGGAGTTCTTGATATCGAAAAATCTGATATAAAACCCCACAGTTATGACTTAATAACTTTTATTGATTTAATAGGCGGGTTTCCTAATGGGGATCCAAGGAAGTGGCTTTTGAAAGCACAGGAATTACTGAAACCGGAAGGCTACCTTCTTGTTGATGAAGACCACAGCGATATTATCAAACATTTTCCGGAGATTTTCCCGAACCACGAACTGGTAGCCGATGGAATGATCTTTTTTGGAGAGTATAACGGTAATGACGGCAAGAACCGCTTATACCGGGTAGTAAACAGTGATGCCAGTGGTGAGAAAGAAACCGTGGCTGACACCGCCGACTTGTCCGCCGACTTGTCCGCCGTAGCTTTAGCGAAGGCGGAAACGACCGAAGCAACTCCAGAAGAAAGCGACCCCACGACAACGAACAACGAACAACGAACAACGAACGACGAAACAGGCACCACCATGAAGCAGGGGACGGGGGAGGTTGATCCGGGTGGCATGGATCATACGGGTGAAGAGATAAGTAATAGGCCTGCCGAATTCACTCCGGCCTCTTTTGACCAAAAGGCATATTTTACGTTACATCCACTTACCGGAGTAATATTCATTGACGATATAAAAAATCAACGCGGAGCGACTGCTGCCAGAGCTTTGCGGAGAAAAGTACGACGAACCGGCATTCTTTACGCAGAACATGAAGCGTATGCGCCGGATCCATTCAGATCCAATGAGGCGGATTCAGATATTTATGACAACTTTCCCGAGAAAAATAAAAGTTACCATTGGATGATCTTTGGTGGATTATTGAGCGTTTGTATCGGTAAACAGGTATTAGACGTAATGGATAGGATCGCCAGAGGGCCTGATTCCACAACAACTTATATAACACTGCCTCTAACGGCAATTACAACTGGTATTTTAAAAAATTCAAATCGCGAAAAACATAATTTGCCCCATAAATTAGTCGAGTATCTCTCGGCGCTTTCCAGGGGCGACAAGAGCTTGCAGAAAAGTTTTAGACTCATGTTTAATTATGACTGGCAGTTATTGGAAAAAGGTAGGAGGAAGAAAAGGCCTATATTCGAAGTCGGCAATATAAAGCTGGTCATAATGAAAGACGGGCAAGAATTATGCATTGTGAACCCCAAGGGAAGAAAGATAGTAGTTTTGCATTTCCTGACAGAGAACGTTGAAGATATCATACTTTCACCCAAAGTCGTAGTGGATGACGCCGGGGCGGCGGACGAAGGCACTCCCATGAAACAGGGGACGGGGGAAAGCGATCCCACGTCAACGAATGACGAACAACGAACAACGAACGACGAAACCGCCGGGACAGCGGATATGAAGGATGAGCTTACGATCAGGCAAAAACCCTCTAGTCATGACATGCCGAAAGAGAAGAGTCTAGCGTCAAGTGTGCTCTCAACGCTCTTGAAGTTAACTCCGCTTGCGAACATTTTTACCTTGTATTGGACGAAGAAATTCTTTGAAACAGAAGACTGGCAAGAACAAACCCAAGCATTTAATCTTCTTCTATTGTACAAAGATTCAGCAATCCCCCATGTGTGCCGATTTCTTAGGAAGGCCGAAAATAGAGCCAAATTAACAGGATACACACAAATGAGGGCCATTGATGTCTTAGAGAACCAGAATGAAAAGAACGCAGAAAGAACTCTAGATACGTTGCTTGAAATTATGATCGATAGAACAATTCATGCGCCGTATTCAGATCCCGAAGTAAGACATTACGCCTTTACAAAGGCGAAAGAGATATATGAACAGGTATCGCAAGATGCAAAAGATGAATTTTTGAGAAGAATCGAAGAGGCCTATTTCAAAGGGAAACATGGAGACTCAACAGGAAAAGAATTTAATAGCCTGCTTTTGGGACATTGGATAGCCGCCCTTAGAGGTGTAAAAGTCACTGATTATGTGCTTCGCACATTGGTTAATGCTGATGACAAGGAAGTAGCAATAGCTGCAGTCAGGCTTTTGGATAACATTGATCCGAAAGAGATGTTCGAGACGATAAAAAGTATAGCGCTAAATAAGGTAAAAATAGAAGGGACTGACCGTCTTTACAGTGTAGTTTATACAGGAGCCAGACAATTTGCCATACATGCCTTAGATCAGCTTAATACAGAAGAAGCCATAGACGTAATATTGCAAATAGCGAGCGACAAAGAGGCCGAATGGGATTATGACGTGTGGGGTTTTGCAGTCTTTACTTTGTCAGAGAGTACGAACCCCCGGGTGAGGGAGTATTTGGTGAAGGTAATATCTCAAGAAGTAGTAACACCAAATGCTGCTTTAACCGTATCAGAGGGCGACCAAATTAGAGCGGTAGCAAAAACAGAAATTCCCGACCCGAAAGTAATAGAAAACGCAATAGAGTCACTCAATAAAATGAATACACCCGAATCTAGAAGATCTCTCATAATGCTGGCTCAAGAGTCTGCTAAAAAAGCGAGAAAAAACAATAACGACTGGAAAATAATAAAATATGCAGCCAGGGCCTTGCACGACATACGCTCCGAAGAAAAAGAGGAACTTAGAGGCAAGTGCGAAGACTTAATAGCGCTTCTTGTTAGGATAGTCTCAGGAGAGGAGAAGAGGGAAAATCATGATGAAGTGCTCTTTGCAGTAGAAGCTTTGGGCAAGATCCAGTCTGAAGACCCTGATGGAGCTCTTTTTGACTTTATTTCGAAACTGATCGAAAAGAAAGAAAAAGCCCCTGGGGAGTGGAGATTAGTGCAGACAGGCCTTGTTGCCTTGAAAGAGATGGGTTCAAAAAAGTTTATAGAACTGGCACTAAAGATAATAACGTTCCCAGAAGCTCTTGAATTTGAAGAATTCATAGAATATGCGGATGCAAGACACTATGCAATAATGTTTTTAGCTGAGATAGATCCAGAAGATCCGCGGGTTGAGGAAATAGTAGATCTTCTTATAGGAATATTCACTGAGACGAGATTAGGAGTGACTGATTCCCACTCTGAGATGTATGGGTTATCAGTTTTAGATAAACTTGGCACCCAAAAAGCGAGAAGCTATGTAGAGGGAGTAGCCTTTGGCGAAGAGAAGTGCGTATATCCTCAAACAAGGGATCATGCGATAAGTATTTTGAATAAGTCAAAACACAAAAAGACTTATAGAACGGAACTTTTAAGAAGCGTTTCTTTGGGAGAAGATTATACTCCGGAACCAGGCACATCCATAGATCATGTTTTGGAAGTTTTACTAAAAACTCTAGAAATCGAGAGAAAAACAGAACACGACTGGAAAGCCATAGAAAACACCATAATTTATCTTGGTGAAACAAAGACTGAAAGGGAAGATGTCTTTGATATTCTTACAGAGATAATTTCAGGAAAAGTACAAATAGGTGGAAAAGTTATAGAGGTCTCGAAAGCCGAAGCAATATGTAAAGCAATCCAGGCCTTAACAGAGATAGGGTCTCAGGAAGCAGTAGAAGTTTTTCTCCATAAAGCAGAAGAGATAATAGAACAAGACGAAAGAGAACGCGATGATTGGGAGGTATTGCAAAGTTTAATAGACGCTTTCTGGAAGATGCGAGTAAAGGAAGCAGCAGGCATACTGAAGAGAGTAGTCTTTATGGGCAGCAAAGATAACGATAACGCGGAACTAGTAATAGGAGCGCGGGATCACGCAATAGATGCGTTACATGAAATTATGGGTCTGGGAGCATTTAACCTGGGTGAGGTATCAGATTTTGCTGAGGTAAGCTTAGCACGAGAAATACCTTATAGCACAGAAGATCTAGACGCTCTTAAAGATATGGGCATTCTCACCAGCGAGGAGAATCAACTTTTAGCTAAAAAGCCTACCACCCCAGAACTATTCTCTTGTCACGGAAGAAGCATGTGGCGGTATATCAATAAGAGGTGCTACTGGATAAAGGGATCAGGTTCCGGACGAGAAACCCGTAAAAACGGCATTGCCTTCGGGAAAAAAGGCGATAATGATATACAGGGTGGACTGACATATTCACAGGCTAGGCATATGTCGTATTATGCATACCTTTTTAATTATTGGCTTGATATTGCTAGAGAGACAAGCGATCCTGTTGTTCTTACCGCAGATCAGCATAGTGACGAAGCCAATCCGTTTATAAGAAACGCCGGACTATTTTATTTAAAATCTATTCCGGGGACAGATGAAGACGGCCAGACTCAAAATATACCGATAGAGAAGGCTGTTGAGAGGATAGGATACGTAAACCAGTCAAAAGACCCAATGGTTCTATATGTATATTCTTCAAAGATGCCTTACAGGTGGGAGGAAGTAATTGGAGCCGACTTAGACTCTTATGTGTGGAAGCCTTATCTGGAAGAAGTTAACCAAGACAAAAAGAAACTACTTTTTACTGCTATAGCAAACTTTGCGAAAGCTGTGCATATTGCCCACGATATCATAGGAGTAGTGTTGCATAATCAGCATGGCACTGTGTTCTCGGGACACAATGTAAACGTATTTGGTGAAATATTTGATTATGACACAGTCACATCAAACCCCGTCAACCTATCTAACAAGAAAAACGATATAACCGAGGCGCTAAATCTCTTGAAAGCATTAGCCAAAAAACTTGACATAGAAGAGGAAGATGTAAATGTAGAGGAAGTTTTCCGCAGTATATTAGCGGCTGAAGACACCGGTACCGCCATGAAACAGGGGACGGGGGAAAGCGACGATTCTGCCGGGGCGGTAAAAAGACTCAAAAAACAGGAAAAACGGTTCATAAAAAAATACGGTCCCAAGGCGGCGGGTGATGAAAGCAAAAATGAGTTTGACCGTATCTCTCCCCAGCATCGATCCGTTCTCGAAAAACACATCCACGAGTCTTTCGACACATATATCCGAAAACCCGGCAGGAAAACGCAGGTGATCGCCGACGTATCTTCTGCCGGATGGCACGTTGCGGAAGGAATAGCAGAAAGATATAAAAATGTGGAAGTTGAAGACCTTTCGGATGGACCTAACTCGTTAGATGGCGCTGTGTGCAATTTCGGCCTTACGTCTCTCACGCTGAATGAAAGAGGAGAATTTTTGAAAGAATTAAGGGCAGCTTTAAAACCGGGGGCAAAAGCGGTATTTTTAGTCCATCACCCTAAGGCCGTCATTAAAAGAAGATTTGGGGGTAGAAAAGTTCTTTATAAAGACAGGGTTGAACTGGGAAGGTTATTCCGCCTGTATGGTTTTAAGGTTCATATGGCAAGGGTTCTCAGATCTGAAAAGGACGTTCTGGGATACGGCGTTGTTGTGGAAAAGAGGGATGAAGCCAGGTACCTGCAGCAATTATGGGGGCGGAGCTTCAGCATATTTAAAGTAATGGCCCCTACAATTCTCGATGTTCTTTTTAGCGAGAAAAGGACGCCTCGGGAACAAGCCGGACTCATCCTCATGCTATTAAGAAAAGGGTGGTACCTTGCTCGCTATGTTAAAGCCAGGCGCTGGGCTCTTGATAGCGAAACGATCGCTTTTCTTCTTGATGAATTATTGGAGATACAAAAGGAAGGCCGCGTACAAAGAACCCTCTGGTTTGGGATACGTGAAATATTGGAGAGAAGGCCTAAGATTGCGCTGGAGACTTCGGTACAGAGACTCCTGCGCACGCATAACTCAGAAGAGAAAATGAAACTGATCAATTTGATACGTGATCGCTCCTTGAACGCTTTAAAAAACAGGAACGAAAATGAAGCTGTGGTGCACGAACTTATAAGATTACTGGATACGAAGGATGACAGCTTGCGCGCGGAAGTTTACGATGCGCTTGCCAGCGCCGATCACGTGATCATACCAAAAACATTCTTTAGGATGTTAAGAAGTGAGGACGGATTTACCGACGAAGAAAAGCTAAAGATCCTGAATGTTCTGCTGAAACATTTCGATGAAGACATCCATCGTGTTGTAAAGATCTTCTCATCTGTTTGGAGGAACTTAAAACCGGGCGGGCAAACAAAAGAAACGCTTCTTCAAAAAATCTATAAAAAATTGGATGATAAAGACTCTGGGGTCCGAAGGTGCGCGTTCGAGGTCTTGGGGAATGTGGGTAACGTTTCAAGCGTTGGCAAGGTTCTGGAAAGCGTGCGGAAGAGAGGGTTACGGAGAATATGTCCCGAGGCCTTGGTAGCGCTGTTTAAATTATCCAAAGAAAGGCGGGTCCTGGCAGAAAGGGAGGAAGAGATCATCGCGCCCTTCCTGCGTGCTCTTAAGGACGGCAGCGATGAGACTCGAGAGTTGGTTTGCTCTCTTTTGGGAAGAATTTACAGCGCAAAAACAGGCCCCGAACGAATGAGACGAACGGTTGCGGACAGGTTGGTCGACATGGCCGGTGACTCCAACGTTCGCGTACAAGTGGGCGCGGCTGATGCGCTGGCCCGGATGAAAGATGAGCGCGCCTTTGATGTAATGATCTCACTTCTCAACAATACGGAAAATTCGTATGTAATAGACCGCATTATAGAGGGCCTGGGAAAGCTGGGGGACAAAAAGGCCATCCCGCACCTGGTAAAGGTGATGGCAGATGAAAAAATGAATTCCGGAGAGACTTTCACTTTCACCAAAGCCGTTATCCGGCTCGGCCGGCTGCAGCGCAAGGATAAACTGTGGAAAATCCTGGAATACCCCCCGGCGACTGCCAGATCCGAAAAGAGCCTGGGAGACTATTTGCTCAGCATCGAGAAAGAGTTCCATCAGAACTTAAAAAGCGCAGGATTTGCGGACCATCAAAAAGCGCATGACCTGATCACCACTATAGCAGAGTTTATATACTATGACACGGATCTTTCCTACACTGCCAGATATAGCCGGGGCGTAGACGCGTATTTGTTCTATTATTATTTAAGAGAGCTTTCGGAAGAATTACGGACCAGGAGCGGAAAAATTACGTGGAAAGACCTGAAATTCCTGGATGCACTGAAAGAGTCGCCTGTAGAAATACTTGAAGAGGTGCCGGTTGTCAGCCTCTTAAAGGGCAAACTCGCCAGCGATCTCGAAGAAAGGGTGCGGGTTTACCGAAATATCGGATATGCTAAAGCGATGGCGAGACCCGTTCCCGAGAGCCTTTTGCCGCTGCTTTTTCTGGAAATATTCCTGATGGTTAAGAAGGGTTACAGCGATAAACGCATAAGAACCGGTATTTCGAGGATCGTTTCAAGGCTGGAAAAAGAGGAATGGATCGGCGAATACCTTCCTCTTTGCGGATGGGAAATAGAATGGTTTTTGAAGAATTGGTCGGGCACAGAAGAGATAAAGAAAAGATCCAGCGAACTATTGGGTCAATTGCAGATCCTTCTTCTTCTTAAGATAGGGGAAGGGGGAGACGGAACGTTTGAAGCGTACTCGCTGCCGTCAAAATACTGGAAAACCCAATCGCGGATGATAAGAGCTCTCGCTGGGTTGGGGCTTATTCCTAATAGCCCAGAAATATACTCTACGTCCTATCTTCCTCTTCATTTCAGCGTAAATATGCCCAAAAATCTTGCTTCAGGGCGCGTCATTCAGGAACAGGCACGAAATATAATTCTTCCTGCAATGTTCTTGTATACAAGCGACAACAGATGGGCGGAAAAGACATTTAACAGCCCGTCTGCGGTAAAGGGGCTGGGCGCAGACGGCGAAGGAGAAAGATTGGAATTCAGGCCGTTCGCGATAGAGCGTGACCAGCCGACCGGATACGTAGATGATATATTTGAAAAGGTGCAGGTTTTGTCGCAAGCATTGATAACTTATTTTAAAGCTCAAACTGCGTCGGAATTATCAAGCTTTGAAAAAACCCTTGTCAAAAAGAAGATTTGGGAAAGGTACAGAAAAGAGATCAGGGGCGTTCTGGAAAAAATGGGAGAAAGGATACTGCAAAAAGATCATTCTGTGGAATACGCGGAATATGCTGACTTCGATCCCAATGCCTACTATGACGATATCAGGAAAGTGTGGCCGACACTTGAAGACAGAAGAAGGTCCGAATTTGGCGTCGAATTAGAACAAATTCTCAATAAATACGTCAGAGAGATCATGGGTCTTATCAGAAAAGACAGGGCCGGAAAGGCAAAGAAAAGAGCTCCCCCCGGGTCCTCATCCCCCGACACCGGCATCGCCATGAAGC
>JABMSC010000072.1 GCA_013204685.1 Candidatus Omnitrophota bacterium
AAAGCCATCTTGAAATGCTTAAAAAGGTGGAATATTCATTCGATGTTTTTAGAAAGCTGAAGGAATTCTGTGATAAGGAAAAGATATTATTTTTATCCACACCATTTGATCATGAAAGCGCGGATTTTCTGGATGATCTTGTTCCAATATTTAAACTTTCTTCCGGGGAAGTAACAAATCTGCCTTTTATCGAATATATCTCAAGAAAGAAAAAACCCATTATACTTTCAACAGGAATGTCCACCCTGGAAGAGGTTGAAAGGGCTGTTAACATGATCAAGAAACACCATGTAGACGATCCCGATGACGGTTATGCACCTCTAACCATACTACATTGTACCACGAATTATCCGTGTCCCTATGAGGATGCTAACTTGAGAGCATTAAGGACTCTGAGTAATGTAACGGGCCTGCCTGTTGGGTATTCCGATCACACGCTGGGAATTGATGTGTCGCTCGCGTCCGCAGCAATGGGAGCCGAGGTTATCGAGAAGCACTTTACTCTGGATAAGAATATGCAGGGTCCGGATCACAAGGCATCTATAGAGCCCGATGAATTAAAACAATTGGTGGCTAACGTCAGAGATATAGAAAGGCAATTAAAAGGAAAAACAGAAAACTTAAATGAAGATGATCTCAAAGTTATGTTAAGTAGTTTGGTAGATAATGCCGGAGATGTAGAAAAAAGCATGGGAAATGAGGAGAAAAAACCCACCAGAAATGAACTTAATATTATGAAAATTGCCCGAAAAAGTCTTGTAGTTGCAAGAAACCTGAAAAAAGGTGAAATAATCGAGAAAGATATGTTTGTTATAAAACGTCCAGGCGAAGGGATACAACCTTCAGAGGCTGCAGCTGCAATAGGGCGAGAGCTGGTGCACGACAAAAAAGAAGACGAAAATCTATTCTGGGAGGATTTAAGGTGAACGAAAAAATACAAAAATTGTTCGTTAAAGAAAATGTCTCAATAAAAGAGGCAATGAAGCAGATGTCCGAAGGCGCCGAAAGGATCCTGTTCGTGGTCAATGTCGACCGGGAGCTTATTGGCAGCCTGACAGACGGAGATATTCGCGGATGGATACTCTCTGATAAAAGCCTGAAGGAAAGCATCAATAAGGTCTTTAATAAAAACCCCGTTTTTGTTAAAGAGGACCATCCGATCGATGATGTCAAGAAGCTGATGATCGATAAAAAAATAGAATGGATGCCCGTAGTGGATGATTCCAACAGGGTAGCGGACATTTACCTCTGGGAGGATATTTTTGATGATAGCCAGAAAAGAGAAAAGTCAAAGATCGATATCCCTGTGGTTATAATGGCCGGAGGCAAGGGCACGCGCATGGATCCATTCACCAGGATCCTGCCAAAACCGCTTGTTCCCATAGGGGAGAAACCCGTTGCAGAGGTAATAATGGATAATTTTTACGAATCGGGCTGCAAGGATTTTCATCTCGTCCTTGGATATAAAGGAGAGATGATAAAGTCTTATTTTGATAATACAGCGCTTCCATACAGCTTGAATTATACATGGGAAAGCGAAGCATTGGGGACGGCAGGGGGGCTCAGGCTTCTTTCAAAGGATATGCCCGAGACCTTTTTCGTTTCAAATTGCGATATTATAATCAAGGCTGATTACCGGGACATTTACGATTTTCATATTAAGAACAAATGTCAGATAACCCTGGTAAGTTCCATGAACCATTTTAAAATACCATACGGCGTGATCGAGATAACAGGTGGCGGAGAACTAAAGGAACTCGTCGAAAAACCGGAATATGACCTGTTGGTGAATACCGGTATGTATGTTGTCCAGAAGGAAGTATTAAAGATGATATCAAAGGACCATGCCCTGCATTTTACTGACCTGATGGAGCTGGTCAAAAAAGAAGGCAAGGGTAAAGTAGGGGTCTATCCTGTTAGTGAGAAATCATGGCTTGATATAGGCCAGTGGGAGGAATACAGGGAAACGGTTAAGATCATGGGATTTAAATAAGAAAAAAGGAGTAGCATGTTTACGAAAGACCTGTTTAGTTTTCAGAAAAAGACAGAAACAAAATTTGGTGAAGGTATTTTTAAAGACTTGCCGAAGATGATCGATGGTCTGGGATATAAAAAAGTAGGCATAATTATAGATCCTGCTGTATACCGAAAAAAAGAAGTCAAAGCAGTTGTGGATGTTATGTCCGATAGATTCGAAACCATTGTGCATGAGTACAAGTTAAAGGGTGAACCGTCTTACGCTTATCTGGATGAGGCAAAGAGTGAATTTGTAAAAGACGGGCATAGTAAAGTAGATTGTTTTGTCGGGATAGGCGGGGGAAGCTGTATGGATTTTGCAAAAGGGCTTGCTACTCTGGTTAACAATGAAGGAGACGCGATAGAATACAGAGGGTTTCCAATAGATATTAACGCGTCTTTGCCGGCCATAGCTGTACCTACCACATCTGGTACCGGCAGCGAGCTCGCGTATAATGCCGTTTTCGTTGAAACGAACGAGAAGAAAAAGCTGGGCATAAACACCGAAAGCAATTATCCCGTTCTGGCTATTCTTGATCCGGAACTGACAGTGTCGTGCCCCAGGGGCGTGACTATTTCTTCGGGGTTGGATGCCCTGGTACATACACTGGAAAGCTTTGTCTCGAAAAAAGCGAATGACATGAGCAGATTGTGTTCCCGCAAGGCATTCAAGCTTATTTTTAACAACCTTGCGAAGGTAGTCGACAACCCCACCGACATTAAAGCGCGCGCCAGGATGATGAAAGGTGCCTGCTGGGCGATGATAGCGTTGTCTAATTCTTCTTCGGGTCCGACAGGCGCGATGTCATATCTTTTGGGAGCACAGTATGATGTTCTGCACGGAATAGCCG
>JABMSC010000073.1 GCA_013204685.1 Candidatus Omnitrophota bacterium
GTCCTTTCACAGCCTTATACGATTTAATTTCATAAAGGCCATACTGATCATAGCAGTGGTGTGCGCTTTGATGATGTCGGTATTCGTCTCGTTTTTGCCATCCCTGGCGGCAATGATCAACGTAAACGCCTTTCATGTCGGCGCTATCTTGTCGATGGGGATATTCCTGGCCGGCATCCTGCAGGTTCCATTCGGAAGGATCGCGGACAGCCATGATCTGAACGGAAAGCTGATACAGATCGGCATAGGCACGTCGATCGGGATGCTTGCACTTTTTGTTATGCCGCTGTGCCCGGATTTTGCGGCATTGATGGCCGCGGCGTCTTTTGTCGGATTGGGAGCGGCAGTCGCTTCCCCCGCCCTGACAAGCGTTTCCGTCGGTATAGGAAAAAAGACCGGAATGGGGTCCTGGATGGGCATATTCCAGTGCGCCATGTCCATAGGTTTTGTAGTCACACCGCTGGTAGCAGGCATAGTGATGGACCGGCTCGGTATCGAGGCTGTTTTTTACACGCTGGCCATATGCGCTTTCTTCGGCGCCCTCAGTTATCTCCGCTATGTCCTCCGCAGGATACATGGATACAAGATCGGATAACCCTCAAATAACGGTTTAAGCAGTAGCCGGGGTAAATAGGGTTCAATCCCTAAATTAAGCTGAAATTAAGCGAAAATTTGCCAAAAGTAAAACCAAAAAAAAGCTGGAAAATCGACTTGCCTAACCTAACTATATATGATATAATTGAATAGAAAAGAGGAAAAGTAAGGGAAAACACCCTAAGGGTTTTTTTTAGGGTGTAATTAAAGAACTTTAAAAAGTATTTCTATTGTTTGTATGGGTGTAGAGCTGGCGGTGTCCACATGAGAAAAGATGATTATACGCAAAGACAAGCGAATATGCTGTCCGGGCATTGCGGAATTAGTATTACGCATCAATTTCACAATGAAGGGCATAGTTTTATACCCGTCCGGACGAAGAGACACTTGTGGCGCGGTATAAAGACGATCGCAACGGCTGTTGATCTCGTTTTTATTCTACCGCAGATCGTACATGCATGGAGCACGCCCGCGCTACGGCCGGCACCTCAATCTCCCACAGCAAAAAACCTCGGAATTAGCAGATTAGTGGGGACGTGCCCCTTGGGGGCACACCACGTTATAAATTCCTTTGGAATTTGTAACGGGACGTCCCGTTTGGGGACACCCCACGTGCTCAAAAAGGGTGGGGGTACAAGTTTGGGCAACATAATATTGTTTGCAACATCCCGAAAATGTGAATGATCCCACCGAACAGGTGGAACAAATATAAGGGGGTGAGAGACACAGGAAACAACCAAAATGGCAGGTGGACACCAGCCAGCTCTCTTATGGCCGCTTTGCGCGCAGCATGAGACACGCAAAGCGGCCGGGAGAGTAAAAAAATTGATTTTTATTTTTACGAGATCCCGGATATCCCAACTTCGTCGGGATTCCGGGATGACGGTGAGGCAGGCGAAAAGGAACATAAGAAGAGGAAGGATATGAATAGTTGCGCAGGCATCAGGAAAATTTATAAGCAGTTCATACCGGACAACGGTCGTTATCCGGAGAGGGTTCGTCTGCGCCTTTTGCATGCCACAGTCTTTCAAACACACAGCACTCAGCACTCCCCGTTAAAAATTCCAAAGGAATTTCTAACGGGACAGGCAGCACACAGTACTAAGATTATCCTGCGGGCCCTCGTATTTCTCATCGCGTTCATTTTTCTGTTCCAGCAGGCAGGCTTTTCAGATGTCTATATCCACAGAAGACGTGGAGCGTTTTCCGATAAAGAGATCGAACAGGACGGGAGGGTTTCACCCTCGCGCCTTGAAGAAGGCCAGCGGCAGGCAGAGGGACGGCGAAAACGCGCGGAAGACAGGGAGAAACTTATGCGGGAGCTTAGGCGCAGGGCGCAGTCGCAGGTGAAGAGCATGCCGCTTAAGGGCCCTGAAGATGCCGGCGGAAAAGTGGTGGACGAACAGGCGAAGAAAAAAGAGGAAGCAAAGGGGCTGCTTAAAGATACCGCCCCTGCGGAAAAGGCGGGTGAAATTGAAGAGATCCGATGGGAAGAGATCCGGCCGGAAGAGGCCGCCACGGTCGGGGAAAAGGCGGTCCAGATGATGGTGCCGTTCGGGCCTGTGTTCGTGACCAGGAACAAAAAACATGAAGAGGAAACAGGCGTGAATGTATATGACCGCATCAAGATGGTAGCGGACGAGATAGGCGGAAAAGTCATGGACATAAAAGCCGATGAAATGCCCGAAAGCTTGCAGCCGGCGCTTAAACAGCTCCTGGAGGTTGAAGGCGTGGAAGTCATGGTGCCGGGCGCGGAATTCGCCGTTGCCAAGAGTTTCGGGGAGGTCCCCGGAATGAAGTATGATGTAAAGGAAGAGGTGTTCAGCATCGATAAGATAATCCTGAAAAAGGCGGAAAACGGGAACTTTACGATTCATATACCTTCTGATGTCAGGAAGGATTTTGAAGATAAAAATCTTTCTCTATCGAGTAAAAAAGGGAAGAACGGGAAAACTGTTGAGCAGAACCTTATCGAAGGTGATGTTGAGACCCTGGCGATGGTTCTCGCGGAAAGGGCGAGGTATGACGCATGCGGGTTCGAGTTTGACGACTCGACAGCGTCACGCGTCGCAAAAGCGATCATAAAGGTTGTCGGCATCAGGACGAAGAGCCCGCTGGTCCGGCTTGACAGCGGCGAAATAGCGGAGGTATCGCTTGAAAGCGAGATAATCAAGATAGTCGGAGATGATGCCGAGGCTCTTGAGGAGATCTTAAGGTCTGTATACCCTCAAGGTCCGCAAAAGAAGAAGAAATAGATCGCGAAGAATGGCACACCTGCCATATCTTTGTTACCTTCGTTTTTAGGGCCGCGCGCAGGACAGTGCAAAGACGCACGGTCCTTTTTTATGCATAGAGGCCTGAAACCGCAACAAAAATCCGATACCTGTTTGACTTTTGTGTATCTATCATTAAGATTGAATTAATATTAATATAGCTGGTATGTGAACATAAAAATAGTTTTGTTAATTAAAATTATATAAGCACAAGAGGGGGTAGCGTTATGACGGAAGACAGAGAACAAATAAATGAACTGGTTGAGAAGGAGAGTGGGTTTTGCCGGACTCTTGTAGCGGAGATGGAGACGGTTATTGTCGGGCAGATGTATCTATTGGAACGTCTTATAGTGGGGCTGCTGGCCGGAGGCCATGTGCTTGTGGAAAGTGTTCCGGGGCTTGCAAAAACGCTTTCCATCATGTCGCTCTCAAATGCGATTGAGGCGCAGTTCCAGAGAATACAGTTCACTCCGGACCTCTTGCCCGCGGATATTGTAGGAACCTTGATCTACAACCCGAAAGAGGCGACTTTTGTTATTAAAAAGGGTCCGATATTCGCGAATATAGTTCTTGCTGACGAGGTTAACCGTTCCCCGGGCAAGGTTCAGGCGGCGCTTCTTGAGGCTATGCAGGAGCGGCAGGTAACAATCGGAGATACTTCCTACAAGCTTGAAGAGCCTTTTTTGGTTATGGCCACCCAGAACCCCATTGATCAGGAAGGTACATACCCTCTCCCTGAAGCGCAGGTTGACCGTTTTATGCTTAAGGTAACGATAGGTTACCTTACTCCCGAGGAGGAGACCGAGGTTCTTACAAGGATGGGCCATACCGGGAAGAAGCCCGAGGCGAAACCTGTTGTTAAGCCGGAGGATATTCTGAGGGCCCGGGAAGTTACCGATAAGATCTATATAGACGATAAGATAAAAAAGTATATTGTCGATATTGTTTTTTCAACCAGATACCCCGATCAATATAATATGCCGGAACTCTCGAGTATGATACAGCTTGGCGCGTCCCCCCGTGCCAGCATCGCGCTTGTACTTGCCTCAAAGGCTTATGCTTTTATACGAGGAAGGGGATATGTCACTCCGGAAGACATAAAAGCTATCGGTTATGATGTATTGCGTCACAGGATAATGCCCAGTTATGAGGCTGAAGCTGAGGAGATGAAGCCTGAGGATATTATAAAAATTATTTTTGATAAGATACCGATCCCATAAAAATGCCAATACCAACTGAAGTACTTCAAAAAATTAGAAGGATACAGATAACCACGGCGAAGAAGGCTTCTGACTCGTTTGCGGGAGAATATAAGTCTGTCTTTAAAGGGCGAGGCATGGAGTTTGTCGAGGTGCGGGAGTATCTTCCCGGGGATGACATTCGCTCTATCGACTGGAATGTAACAGCGCGCATGGGGCGCCCCTTTATCAAAAAGTTCGTCGAGGAAAGAGAGCTCACCGTAATGCTCTTGCTTGATGTATCCAGGTCCAGCTGTTTCGGGACGGTGAATCGCTTAAAGAGAGACCTGGCGACTGAGGTTTGCGCGGTCATGGGAGCTGCCGCTACAAAGAACAATGATAAGGTGGGACTGATCGTGTTCACCGACAGGATAGAGTGTTTTCTTCCGGCCAGGAAGGGGACTAATCACGTATTCCGTGTTATACGGGAGGCACTTTATCACAAGGCAGAGGGTCACGGAACAGATATTGCCGGATGCATTCAGTACTTGAACCGGCTAATCACTAAAAGTGCCGTTGTGTTCCTTATATCTGATTTTTATGAGGAAAATCTTAAGAAGCCCCTCTCGGTGGCAAGTAAAAAACATGACATTGTGGCCGTGCAGATAACTGATCCCAGAGATTTTGATATGCCAAACGTGGGGGTAGTAAAGCTTGATGATGCTGAGACGGGTAAAAGTTATTTTCTGGATACATCGAACCCGACTTTAAGGCGTGAATACAAAAGGAAAGCAGAAGAAAAGGAAGAAACACAGAAAAAACTTTTCTATTCTATCGGCATGGACAGGGTGGTAATAGATACCGCCGAGCCGTATGAAGATGCTCTTATTCAGTTTTTTAGAAAACGTCAAATGAGGATGATGAAATAAATTGAACAGGTTTATACGAATAGCGGTGTGGCTGAGCGCTAGCTTGCTCCTGGCGGCGCTTATGGCATATTTTATTTTTTTTAAACCGGTGCCCGTCCGGGTAATCGAGAGGGTAAGTCCCCATTCGGTTCTTGTTGGTGATCCGATCAGATGTGAATATACGGTAACAGCCCCCAGGGATACAGAAATAGAATTCATGGACCTGGAACCTTACCTGGAAGACTTCGACGTGAGGGACGTACAAACTTCTGAAGAAGATCGTTTCAGGAAGAAGAAAGCAACAAAGACATACATTCTCGCCAATTATAAGCCCATGAGCTATTACCTGCCCGGGATGGAAGTAAAGTACAAGCCCCATGGTTCCGGCGCGTGGAAAAGGGCGGAGACTTCCGGAACCGGGATAAAGGTGAAAACTCTCGTAAATGTGAACCTTCTTTCTGAATCTCGCGTTCAGATGTCCGGCGGCATGGCCGGAGCATCCGGGGCGAGCGGGGTGCCGGGTGATGCTAGTATGGGCATGGCTACGGGAAGAAGCCGTTTTTTAGACATACCTATACGCTTTGAGATAAATGAGATAGGGCCTCCTAAGAAAATAATGACAATTACCGATTACCTTATTATTGCCGGAGGAGCCATTCTTGCGCTTGCGGTTATTTTCCTGGGCGCGCTTTTTGCAGTAAAGGCAGCTAAGAACCGCCCCCAGGTAGAGCCGACACCCCGCCAGACAGCAGTGGATAAGCTTAAGAAATTAAAATACAAAAAGTTTTTAGAGGAAGGTAAAGAGAAGGAGTTTTGCACACAGCTTGCAGGCATCCTTATGGAATTTGTGCAGGCAAAATTTAATATGGGCGAAACCGCTCTTACATGCAATGAATTCATTGAAGCCCTGGAGGAAGTGGAGAATCTGGGAGAAGAACATAAGGTTTTCTTGAGGGAAAGGATCAAATTGTGCGACTTAGTCAGGTTTTCACCGCACCTGCCGGATATAAGTTCTCTTGATCCCGAGCTTGAGAAAGAGAGAAAACTGGTTAATGAAATTTGGGTAGGATAAATAACAGAGGAAGAAACTGAATGATATTTGCAAGTCCATGGGTGCTGATAATAATACCGCTGTTTCTCGCGTTTTTCTTTATGTCACCGAGTAGAAACAAACTCCCGGGTTTTATTTTCCCCACTGACGACGTTATAAAAACCTTTAGGGGATCAAGGAAGGTGTGGCTGGTCAGGAACAGCGATTATATAAGGGTGTTATGTCTTATTCTTATCGCCGTTGCTCTCGCCAGGCCCCAATACACTAAGGAAAGAACCGCTCGTAAAGAAGGTATCGCTATTGCGATCGCGATAGATGCTTCAAGCACAATGCTTGCCGATGATATGACGCTGGGGTTAGAGGATCTTGTGCTTCATGGGGATCTGGCAAAGACCATGGGTGAAGGCAAGCGCGAACTGCGGCGCATAGACGCAGTAAAGGAAGTTGCTAATAACTTTGTGGATTCCAGAGAGGATGACTTGGTCGGGTTGGTTGCGTTTGCCGCTCAGGCGTTTGTAGTTTGCCCGCCCACCTTTGATCACGAATGGTTTAAGGGGAGCCTGAAGAGAGTTGATATAGGTCTCATTGAGGATGGTACAGCTATTGGTTCCGGTATCCTGTCATCGATCAACATGCTTAAGGAAGTACGCGCCAAAAACAAAATAATAATTCTGCTTACTGACGGGATAAACAATTACGGAAAAACACCTCCAAAAATAGCTGCCAAAGCTGCCAGGGCCATGGGCATCAAGATCTACACGATAGGGCTGGTAGGCCATGGGATGGGAGCGCTTGTTGACGAGGATGGTACGGGACGAAAAGTATTTAAGCAGACATCCATCGATATAGATGAAGATGAACTTCGGGCAATCGCAAAACTTACCGATGGCGAGTATTTTAGGGCAAAAGATATGAAGGGACTAAGAGAAAGTTACAAGGAGATAGATAAACTCGAGAAAACCGCCATTGAAAGAAGGGGACACGAGCAATATCTGGACATCTTTCCTTACTTTCTTATCCCGGCTTTTGTTTTGCTTTTATTGGACATTGTTTTGAGAAACACATTTTTAAGAAGGATTCCGTAGATGAGATTTGGAGATTTTGGCGAACTATTAATATTTATCTGGGTAGTACCGCTTCTTGTGGTTTTTTACTTGTGGGCAGTGCGCCATAAGAATACGGCTATGGAGAGGTTTGCCCAGAAGGAGCTTCTGGGGGAGATAGCGCCCGCTTACGGCCGTAACTACGCGAAGTTGCGCATCTTTTTAAATATAGCAGCTGCCCTTTTTATTGTTCTGGCCCTCTCTAAGCCCCAATGGGGGTTTAAGTGGAGGGATGTTAAAAGCAAGGGAGTGGATGTTGTATTCGCGGTTGATACTTCAAACAGCATGTTGGCAGTAGATATGCCGCCTAACAGGCTTAGTTTTACCAAAGAGGAACTTCGGGAATTTGTAAGGAAGCTTA
>JABMSC010000074.1 GCA_013204685.1 Candidatus Omnitrophota bacterium
ACATGTCGTGGGCCCCTGAAAATAACCATGATCTTTAGGTAAAAAGAAACAATGTCCGTCAGACTGAAAAAGTCTATTCAACCGGTTTTCCATACCCCAATCCATTGTGTACCTCCTTTAAGCTTACTCACCCTTCATCGGGCCTTACAATTAAATAATTTTTCTCTATAAGCCAGTGGTGAAAGTCATAAGTGGTGTATCTACAATCTGTTCTACATATCTCTCTTGTTTTTTCATATTCTCCGGAACCCTGCTCGTGATGTTCGAGATCCATTTGAACAGGACACTTCACATCTTTGCAGAATTCCCTGCGTTTATAATCAATATATCCTTCTATCGACATGACCTTCCCCTCTCCAGGGTTATGCATATCCGGCCCGGTTTAATGGTTAGTCTAGCATAGCCTCACTTTATAGTCAATGTAGTCGTAACCCGTTATAAATTTCTCTGGAATTTGTAACGGGTCGTGCCTCTTCTTAATAATCGCTTGTTTCTCATGGAAAAATTCTTATAATATAAGCAAACCGCTAAGGAAGTCTCTTGCTTAAGTTTTTACCAACCATTTCAAGGAGTCGATAAATCATGGTAATGAATATTCTTCGCAGCAGAAAATTCGCTAAAAGAGTAATGTTTGTTCTGCTTATACTTATCATCCCCGCATTTGTTCTGTGGGGGGCCGGTAACATAACCCGGGGGCCTGAATTTATCGGTCGGATCAACGAAAAAAACATCTACCCGAAAGACCTTGCAAAAAGCCTCCAGGGAATAAGAACCCAGCTTATCTTCACTTATTACGGTGATTACAACACCCTGAACCAGATACTCAGGAACAGGTCCCTTATGAACTTTATGGCCTGGGAAAGGCTTATTCTTCTCAGCTCCGCTCAAGAATCCGGCAACAGGATCGCCGACAAAGACGTTCTTTCGTTTGTCGGGCAGCATCCTATATTCCAGCGGCAGGGCACCTTTGACAGAGAGGTTTACAATTATGTTCTCCGGAACTCACTCTCCATTGACGCAAGACAGTTTGAGGAACTTGTCCGGGAGAACATGCAGGTGCAGCTTCTCCGGCAGGAGATCCTGGCTGATGTCAGCGTCTCAGACGAAGAACTTTTGGAAGCATATAAAAAAGTTAACGATATCGTGGACCTTTCCTACTTTACTATAGATAAGGGAATGTTTTCCGAGGAAGTTACCGTAACATCTGAGGATGCAAAAAAATATTTTGATAATAACGAGGAGCTTTTCTTCAAGCCGCCAAAGGTTCAAGTGGAATACATAGAATTTCCGTATGAGAACGCCGCCGAAAGAGATAAGGTAATAAGACAAATAGAAAAGCTTTATCCCCAGCTTATAGAGTTCCCGGGTAAATTCTCGGAAACAGCTGAAAATGCGGGACTTCGTCACACTGAAACAGCTCCCTTCACGCGTGAAGATGTTGTGCCCGGTGTAGCTTTCTTTAAAGGGTTCCAGGACATGGCTTTTTCTATCAAGCAGGGTGAAATAAGCCGGCCTCTTTTCTCATCAGAAGAAGAAGCGGGGTCCGCTTATATTCTCCGTAAAACAAATGAGATCCCTCCCGCTCCCCTCACTTTTGAGGAAGTCCGCGAAGATCTTATCCTGGGTCTAACCGATAGAGAGCTGATCTCCCTTTCCGAAGAAAAGGCGGGAGAATTTTACACTCAGATAATCGAAACTGACATGACTTACGATGAAGCTGCTAAAGCGCTGCGGCAGCAAATAAAAACTACCGGCCCCATTACCGCCAGAGATTATATTGAAAATATAGGCCCGGCGGAACGGGTTGTATTCTTGGCTAGAGAAACCTCAGTCGGGGAAGTCACGCCGCCCATAACTTTTAAAGGCGGAGTGCTTCTCGTGCGGGTGGAGGGCATTGCCCCTGCGGATGAAACGGATTTTGAAGAGCAGAAAGAAAATGCACGCAAAAACTTTCTACTTCGCAAGCAGATGGCTGCTATGGACAAATGGTTCAAAGAAAATTCCGATAATTCTGAACTAACAGTTAATTTGAATGAATTGTAATTAGTTCGGAGCCGGGAGCTCGTAGTTCGGGGTTCATAGCAAAAAGAGGAACATTTAAATGTTCCTCTTTTTGCTTTATATCAATTACGGGCTATATACTACGAACTACGAACCCTGAACTACGAACTAGCTCATTCCTTATCTAAAAACTTCTCTAATTCTTTCTTAAAATGCGACACGTCCTTGAAACGCCGGTAAACTGAGGCAAACCGGACATATGCGACCTCGTCCATATCATACAGTTTCTCCATGACCATCTTGCCGATAATGGTCGACTTGATCTCGGAGTTGGCTTTTTTCTGGACATCCCGTTCGATCTCTTCGACCATCTGGTTTATACTGTCCATGCTAATGGGCCGTTTTTCACATGCCTTTAAAATGCCGGTCAGGATCTTGTCCCTGTCATATCTTTTTCGGGTCCCATCCCGTTTTATGATCATAAGCGGGGCCTTTTCAATATATTCGTAAGTTGTAAATCTCCTGCCGCATTTAAGGCATTCCCTCCTGCGTCTGATACTTGCGCCTTCACCGCTCATACGGGAGTCTATTACTTTATCATCTACATTTTTGCAATAGGGACATTTCATGATTTAACCACCATTTCCACCCCGCCTTCCGACAGAAAATCAAGGGCGAATTTGTCGGGATAAACTCCTTCGATCACGATCTTTTTTATCCCGGTGTTTATTATCATCTTTGCGCATATGCTGCAGGGCTGTGTCGTGATGTAAAGTGTCGACCCGTCCAGGCTGATGCCGTGCCGCGCGGCCTGCAGAAAGGCGTTCTGCTCGGCATGGAGAGCCCTGCACAGTTCGTGACGCTCGCCGGAAGGCACGCCCAGTTCTTCCCTCAGGCACCCTGTCTTATCACAGTGGGTAAGCCCTGAAGGCGCTCCATTATAGCCGGTAGCGAGCACCTGTTTATTCTTGACTATCACGGCCCCGACTTGCCGGCGAAGGCATGTCGAACGTGTAGCAACAAGTTTTGCAATATTTAGAAAATACTCATCCCAGCTGGGCCGCCCCGGCCGCCCGGGTTTTGAAGCTTTCTTTGTTTTTGTTTTCGTTTTTGCCATATTGTTACCTCTATGCGTTAATGAGTTCTGGGTTCGGAGTTCGGAGCAGTTGGCTCGCTCCCCTTTATTTTGAATACTAACTCCTTGCTCCTGAATACTGTCTCCTTTATGTTTTATAGCGCCTCCATCTCATCTATCCAATCTTTATATAGAGGGAACTCTTTTAAAAATTCTTTGAGTTCCTCGCGTATCTTTTTAAGGGTTTCGGCTTCTTCGCGGGCGTTTATTGCCCTGTCCATGAAGTCGACAATTGTCCCCATCTCCTCTTCCCCCATGCCCCTGGTGGTAACAGCCGGAGTCCCGAGGCGAATACCGCTTGTCACAAAGGGACTGTTTTTATCAAACGGTATGAGATTTTTATTGACCGTTATCCCGGCTTCTTCCAGAGCTGCCTCTGCAACCTTTCCGGTTATTCCCTTGGTTGTAAAATCTACCAGAAGAAGATGGTTGTCTGTGCCGCCGGATACAACTCTGAACCCTCTCGACATGAGTTCCCTTGACATGCGTTTGGCATTTTTGATTATATTTTTCTGGTATTCTTTAAAGTCCTTCTGGAGGGCCTCCTGGAATGCTACGGCTTTACCGGCAATAACATGCATAAGCGGCCCACCCTGTATCCCGGGAAAGACTTCCCTGTTTATCTGTTTTGCGAATTCTTCCCTGCACAGTATCATTCCGCCCCTCGGACCCCTCAATGTTTTATGCGTTGTAGTTGTTACAAATTCGGACACGGGTACCGGATTGGGATGAAGTCCGGCGGCAACAAGACCGGCTATATGCGCCATATCAACCATAAGTATTGCGCCTACTTCGTCGCATATTTCCCGAAAGCGCGCAAAATCTATCGTCCTGGGATAAGCGGAAGCTCCGGCTATCACCATTTTGGGTTTGCTCTCGAGGGCCTTCTTTCGTATCTCATCAAAGTCCAGCATCTCGGTCTTTCTGTCTACGCCGTATGAAACTATATTAAAATATTTCCCTGAAAAGTTGATCTTGTGACCGTGCGTAAGATGCCCTCCGCAAGCAAGGTCCATCGCCAAAACGGTATCGCCCATATTCAGCATGGCAAAATACACCGCCATATTGGCCTGTGACCCGGAATGAGGCTGCACATTGACGTGTTCCGCCCCGTAAAGTTTCTTGGCCCTTTCTATTG
>JABMSC010000075.1 GCA_013204685.1 Candidatus Omnitrophota bacterium
ACATACGCATACTTAACGCCCTTGCAAAAAGAATGGGTGTTGATCCCGCAAAAAAGGTTTACCTGAATATCGATAAATATGGCAATATGTCCGCAGCTTCAAGCGCCGTAGCCCTTACCGAAGCGGTCAAAGAGGGGAGAGTTAAAAAAGGCGACACAATACTTATGGATGCTTTCGGCGGCGGGCTTACATGGGGGGCGTTGGTTATTAAATGGTAAAATACGGACTATTATTTCCCGGACAGGGGGCTCAGACAGCAGGCATGGGCAAGCAGCTTTATGAAACCGAAGCCGCAGCCCGGTGGGTATTTGACAAAGCAAATGAAGTTCTCGGAAGGGATATAACAAAATTGTGTTTTGAAGGTTCCGAGGACGAGCTCCGGACAACTGCGAACAGCCAGCCCGCAATATTTACCGTCAGCATAGCCACCTTGAACGTATTACTGGAAAAAGCAAAAGGATCTCCGGTGGGGGAAGAGGGTAGAGAGATCTTTTCTCCTGAAGACATTAAAGAAATAGGTCTTTTAGCAATGGGCCTGAGCCTGGGGGAACCCACCGCGCTTGTTGCAACAGGAGCCATGAGTTTTGAAGAGGGGCTCAAGTTTGTCGATTCCAGGGGACGTTTTATGGATGAAGCCTCCCGGAAAAACGAAGGCAAGATGTCTTGTATCATAGGACTTGACCTGGCAAAAGTGGAAGAGCTGTGTACCGGTATAGGCTGCCAGGTAGCCAACCTTAATTGCCCGGGGCAGGTCGTTATATCAGGTCATGCAAGCAAAGTGGAACTTGCCTCAGACCTCGCAAAAGAGCAGGGCGCAAAACGTGCCATTATGCTGAAGGTAAGCGGCGCTTTTCATTCAGAACTAATGGCTGACGCAAAAGAAAAACTGCAGGTTGTCCTTGATGAGACAGAGATAAAGGAACCGGCGATCGATTTTATAAGCAATATAGACGCAGAGGTTACCACTGATCCCGGGAAAATAAAAGAAAATCTTGCCAACCAGCTTGATAATAGAACCTTGTGGGAAGCATCCGTTAAAAAAGCGGTCTCAATGGGTGTCACCGATTATCTGGAGATCGGTCCCGGAGGAGTTCTTGCCGGGCTATTGAAGAAAATTGATAAAAAATTGAACATTACAAGCCTGCACACCACGGAAGACATAAAGTCACTCTTTCTGGACCCATCTGAAGACGAAGGAACAGAAGTCCAGGAGTCGGAAGAAATCAGTATCCAGGAATCAGAATAAATGGTAACGGGGTTATCAGGTTATCAGGAAATCAGGACATCAGGACATCGGGATATTAGGAAGCTAACAATCCCGGATATCCTGATACACTGATATCCTATCCTACCGATGCCCCGATATCCCGATATCCTTCCAAAGACAACCTACTTTTTCATTCCTAACCCAGCACATAATACCAATAAGACACTTCAACGTAAGAACTTACATTAATTTATACTTTTAAAAAGTTAATAAAATAAAAAGCAAGATAACCATAAATTGTCGTTGACAGCTGAATCGAATATGGTATAATAAATAAGCCGTAAAAAAACAAAAAGGTTAAATTTTAACTGATACTTCAAGGGGAGAAAATTTATGAAAATACTAAGAACCTTTTTAACAGTTTTAATTTTTTCATTCCTTACACTTTTTATATCTATAAGTGTTCTGGCTGTTACTCCCCGGGGTGATTTTAGCGCAAAATACAACGCTCCCATTCTAAAGGGGCGGATCAAGAACGGCACTTCAATTTATTCTTACAGGACAATTGACCGTGGTTTCTATAACAGCGAGCTGACAAGTTTCAAAAAAGCTATCAGCAAAGAACCGGGCCTGGCTGAAAGATATTACAATATGGGGGTCTCTTCCGCTGTTAGAGGTAATTTTGACAAGGCGATCCAAAAATTCAACCTCTCCATAGAGTTCCGTCCTGATTTTTCCGAGTCGTATTATAATCTGGGCATTATATATAGTGAGAAGGGCATGTATGATGAGGCTATTGAGAATTTCAAAAAAGCCGCGGAGATCTCTCCGCGCTCTATAGAGACGATCAATAACCTCGGTGTAATATACGGCATTAAGGGTGAATACAAAAAAGCAATATCCGAGTATAAGAAAGCCGAACAGTACGGAACAGATTTCGCGGATGTTTATTATAACTGTGGTGTTGCTTACGGTGCCCTGGGAGAACACGATAAGGAGATATCCGAGTACCGGAAAGCAATAGAGTTAGAACCAGGGTTCGTGCAGGCATACAATAACCTTGGTATCGCGTACGGCATTACAGGGGAAAAACAAAAAGAAATAGAAGCTTTCAAGAAAGCCGTTGAGGTTGATCCTGCTTATGCGGATTCATGGTATAACCTTGCGGTGGTAAATAGCGCCATAGGGAATTATTCTGAAGCGATCACTCAATACCAGAAGGCGCTTTCACTTGATGAGACTTATATGGATGCGCATTATAATCTTGGCACTGTCTATAGCGCTAAAGGTGAATATGATAATGCTATCAAACATTTTGCAGTAGCAAGATCAATGAATCCCAACTATCCCGGCACTTATTATAATATAGGTATAGCGTATGGATCTAAAGGGATGCACGACGAGGCGGTAGAAAACATAAGAAAGGCACTGGACATAGATCCAAACCTTATAGAAGCTCATTATACCCTCGGCGTGTTGCACAAAAGGCAGGGAAACTATGACGAGGCCATTCGGGAATATCTTACTGCTATCAAGATCGATCCTACGCATGCCCGGATCTATTATCAGCTTGGCAGGGTTTATGGCGAAAAAGGCATGTTAGAGGAAGAGGTCGTCTGTTATAAAGAGGCCATAGAACGTGACCCTTCATACGCTGATCCCTATGCCGATCTGGGAGTTGTATATGACAATAAGGGATTGACCGAGAAAGCCATCCAGTATTACAAAAAAGCACTCAAACTGGATCCTAAGCTTTCCCGGACGCATCACAACCTGGCGGCAGTGTATCTTTCCAAGGGAAAGACCGGAGAAGCTTTAAGGGAATTTAAAAATGCCGTAAATCTGGATCCCGATTATGCGGATGCCCACTATGGTATTGCCAGGGTTTATGAAGACGCAGGATATAACGATCGTGCTATAGAAGGATATAAAAGGGCGATCGAGCTGGATCCTTCAAAAGGGGATGCGCATTTCGGACTTGGTGTTACCTACGGCAACAAAGGCCTCCCGGAGGAGGAACTTTCGCATTACAAGAAAGCCGTAAAAGCTGATCCCCGCATGAAAGAAGCTCATTATAATCTCGGACTTTTATACGGTGAGATGGGAAAGCACGATGAGGAGATAGAAGAATATAAAAAAGCTATAGAGATCGGTAATGATTTTGGCGCAGCGCATACCAACCTTGCTGCAGTTTACTGGACGACCGGAGAATACGACAAAGCTATAATGCATGCGAAAAAGGCCATAGGCCTGGGCCCGGATAATTCGGCGGCTTATTACAACCTGGCGTTAGCGTCTTTTTCCGCCGGGAAGTACACCGATGCCGTTAAATACTGCGATAAGGCAGTTGAACTTGGTTTTGAAGCGGATACGGCGTTTTTGGAAGCTCTGGCCGCTTACAAAAATGCGGGTGAATTGGGATAAAAGAGATACAGGAAGGTATCCACCCGCAAAGGGCGCTCTTATTCTAAGGGCGCCCTTATTTTTTAAAGACATATTTGATAAAAAGTAAAAAAAATATTGACAAAAAAGCAAAATCATGCTATTCTGTATTTGTGTTCTTTGAGATATGTCCTTGATAAAAGTGGTTCCCGGGTGACGGGTAGGTCTGAAGTGCAGCAAATACAGGTGATACAGGAAGGTAAGCGTCTTCATCCCCGGACCGCTTAAGGACATTTTTTTCAGACAAATATTTCGAAAAAGAACTAAAGGGTAAATCCACCGTGAGGTGGGGACACAAAGCCACGGGTACCATTCCAAACGTTGCTTTCTGTGGTTTGGACAGGGAGCGGCGCACAGCCGGGCTGCCAGATTTTTTATGTGTTGAAATGCGCATAGATTTCAGGCAGCCCGGTTTTTTTAAATTTCAGTAGTTCCTGTTCATGATCTAACTGGGAGGGAAGAGATGAAGACTGTCAGAAGTAATTTACTTTTCAAAGCGATCTCGGTTATTGTAGCCGGGATTTTTTTATGGGATCAGATGGTATGGGCGGGAGATTTTTCTGCGCAGCCAGTAAGCCCCGTACTGGAAGTTTTAGATACTCCATCCAATGGCATTGATGCGGCCACTGTTCAGTCCTGGCAAACTGCGAAAATGAATTTAGTTAATACGAAACAAGCAATTGAAGATAACAGTTCAAGCGTACCTGTGGTTTGCGCAAACAGTGAGCCGAACAATACAGATGGTCCGGGATACGATGACACGATCAGTGCTGAATATGATGAATACGGACGTCTCATAAAGGAAGAATATGATAATGGCGAGGTGCGGCAGATAGAGTACTGGAATACATCGGATACTAAAAAGCACAAGGAATATTATTTTAAAAACGGATCGGTCTGGCAATGGTCGGAACATTATCATGAGG
>JABMSC010000076.1 GCA_013204685.1 Candidatus Omnitrophota bacterium
TCTACTATCTTTATTATGGCGCCTGTTTCGGTTTTAAAAAAGATTTTTTTTGCGTCTCCGAGGTTCACAATAGCCGGTTTATCTTTTTCAAGGCGCGCCAGTAAATTTTTATTTTCGTCAAAAACAAAAGCCCCGTCCGGTGTCTCGAGTAAAATGGAGGCCTTGTCTTTCCCGGGGTGTTTATCCAACGCGAACTCGCCTTCCGGGTTTTTTATGATTAATCTTTCAGTAAACGTACCCTGTTCGGTTAAAGTAATTATGTGTTCGTCTTCGGCCGTAGAAGGCTCTCCTGAAATATGAACGCTTAAAGTCTCTTCCAAAGGCATAAATAATTTTACAATCCGGGCACCTCTTTTACCTGCAGAAACAGTGTATTTGCCTGCTGAAGCGGGAATTAAAACCGGCGGTTTTTGTTTTCCCGAGGGGGGTTTTTCCAGGGAATAATCAACGCCGTCTGTTGTAGTTATGCATGCTTTGCCTTCTAGAATAATAAGTATATGGTACCCATCTCCTACCGTATCCTCATATTCATGATTGGGCGGTAATGTTATGCTTCTTACGCCCAAACCTGTAAATTTACCAAAACTTTTTTCATGCCACTCTTGTAGGCCAACACCGTTTAAGGTCTGTTTAGGCGATGCGATATCCGTGGTTATGGCGTTAAATATATCCCTTGCGTTTTTACCGTTCATGGATATTATTTCTCTTGGTTTCTTTTCTTTTTTTTCTCTTGATGGTTTCTCTGGTTCCTCCTGCCTCTTTTCCAGTTCTATTCTATGCCTTACGGGATATCGTGCGCCATCGTCGAGAAAGAAGGTTTTTCCTGCCCCTCTTTGCAGTTCCAGCGTCTCGACGCCGCTGCAAAGGGCGCAAATCATCCCCTTGGGAACAACTATGACATCCCCCTCTTTGACATTTACGAAGTTATAAAAATCATTTAATTTGGCTTCGAGCTCTCTTAGGACATTCAGTCTTTCTTCTCCTTCCGGTACTTCTATTCCTGCCCACTTTAACCACCAGCGCACTCTTCCCCGTGTAGACATGGGCCTATACATTTTTTCCAAATAGGCAAGTGTATTACCTGCATCTTTTAACGCTTTTTGATGGGCCCTGCTTGCTCTACGTGTTAATTTTTCTGTCGTAAAAAAACTGTTCACTTTATAAATCGCATCTATGTATTCCGATAGAGCGCGTTCATATGCCTTAATGAACAGGTCCCCTCTTCCCTCGTATTCGGCCTGAAGCTTTACCTGGTTAAAACCAAGCACAATTCTGGGCTCTTCTGTGAAAATATTATCGTTATCGTCTTTTCTTTTTGTTGATCTTGCTTTTGTAACTATCCATACCCTGTCCTCCGTATCGTTAATATGCCTTGAAAGGTCTGAAACCCGCCATTTATTGCCCGGCATTATGTACCTTACAAGGAGCGGTTTATTATCATAAGCGTTTACGACTTCCTGGCCAAGCATCATGGGGCCCTCATTTTTTATTGCGTCGATAAAACCGGTTTCCGGCATATTGCGGGCTACGATTCCGCAT
This sequence comes from Candidatus Omnitrophota bacterium, assembly GCA_013204685.1. Classification (GTDB taxonomy): domain Bacteria; phylum Omnitrophota; class Gorgyraeia; order Tantalellales; family Tantalellaceae; genus JABMSC01. The sequence continues at coordinate 1,540 of JABMSC010000076.1, forward strand.
TCTTCACCGGGCTCTACTGACGCAAAGACATGCATCCCTATAAGCTTCCCTACTCTGCCCAGGAATCTTCGCCCCCAAGGCGCAATCGCTTTGTGCGGCACAAAGAAAAGCGGGCTACCTTTTTCAAGAACTTCACGGAGCGCTAATGGACGTTCTTTTGGCAAAAGAGATTGTGCGCCGATAGAATGCCTTGCCTCTTGGGCCTCGACAAGACGGGCCACTTTTTGTTGCCTTTCAAGGTACCTTGCTTCATTTGCCGCTTCTAAATCACCAAACAAGGTATCTACGAACTCTCGAGTATTGCTCTCTTCGTCTCCAAAGTAATCTCTGTTTTCCCATATAGGAAACATCATGGCCAATCTTTCAATATAGGGGCGGAAATGCGTTCTGTCATCGGTATCGCTAATGCAAGTCTCTATAATGCTTCTCAAGGCAGCGGGCTCATTACATTCATCGGCAAGCATATACGCTTCCATAAGCGCTATCATTAAGCCATTGACGAAAGATTCCTGTATAATAGCGGTTTCTGCATTTCTGATAATTCTTTCTTTATGCCTTTCTGCAAGTTCTTTTTTAATATCGGTAACATCGCATTTTTCCAATGAGTTAATGAATTCTTCTTCATTGGCTGTTTCTTGATTTGCTTCACGCGCTTCTTCGTATTCTTTCCATTGACTGTATATTTTTCCTTGTCCTAAATATATATCAATATGCGCCTTTTCATGATTTACGAAACGCCTTCTTTGTTCTTCACTCATGTGGTGCCAGTTGAATCCGCTTATATGACTCTGCCCTTCCGGCACGCGGCCTTTCCAAAAGCCCGGATGCCCTCTTGAAAAAGGCACTTGGTTTATGTTTTCAACAAATAATCTTTCGTAGTTCTCTTCTGCAATCATGTCTTCAAATAAGTCTTCCGCTTCCCCGCCATGAATGTTCACTGTCAAACCATTGAATAGAATAGTTTTTACTGCGTTCGGGCTCTCTCGCTTCTTTACAAAGCTTCTCGCAAGTAATTCATCATAGGGCCTGTATTCCTGTGGCGTAAGCGGCCTTTCCGGATCTGTCGCCCCCACAGCCATCGACTCCCTGCCCACGCTTCCCCGGCTCTTGGGGGATGGGTTATATTTTGCAAACTCATCCTTTATCAATTTAGCCATATCTTTTGTAAGAAGATTTCGTTTAATGCTGTTTGCGGTTCCGCTATAAAGTTCATTTATTCTCCGGAAAAATGTAACCCAAAACGTCCTTTCAAGATTAACCCAGTCTAGTTCTACGCCTATCTTTCTGATTTGCGCAATATAAACCCCGACATACTCTGAAACCCATTCCTGCCTAAGGGTTTCCCCTCTTTTTGCCAGGCCTTCATCCAGTTCTTTAATCGCGCTTTCATTAAGAACGCTAAGTGCTGTCCTTAAATACGGCGCAAGTAACGAATCGTTCTTCGTGGGAGCCGCGCTCTCCACCAAAAGCTCCTCGAACGGGGTTTTCTGGTTTGTAAGTACCTGTATGTAGGGTGATTCCACGTCTTTTGTGATATTGGGGCACACCACAACATATGATGCGCCTTTCTTCTTTAAAAGCTCTGTTATGCCATCTGTGTGGAAACCGCCCGTTATGAGAATAGCTGCGTCGGTTTTTTCCGACTTCATGGTTTTCAGGGTATTATCTACGAGCGTTCTGTCGCGCTTTGTGGCTATCTCATAGAAATCTTCGAGCTTCGGGAGGTTCTCTTTTATGAATTCGGACGGCTCTTCGACATCATAGGCGAGATTATAGCAAGAGACTTTTGATTTTACGAAATCCGTGAAAAATTCCGGGTTGAATTTGTCTCTATTCGTCTTGTAATGAGCGAATTCCCTGTTGGAGAGTTTAATGTTTATAAGCCCGATGAGAATGTTAACGTTATCCCAGCACGCACTCAAGTTCCGCTGGTCGTCGTTCTCAAAAAGTTTCTCTTTTACGGCGTTTTTGATATTCTCTATTTCGTTAAAGAGGTTTTCATTTTCGATGCGGGCGTAGAGCTTCGTGTAAATCACGTAGTTGGAAAGGTTCAGGTAATCTTTGGCGAGGTCTATATTGTGCGTTTTTGTGATGTCTCGAAGATAGCCGTAGTACTCGTCCGGGCCGAGCTTGCCCGTCTTGAAAGAAAAGCTCTGGAGAACAAGCTCCTGGAGTTTATCCTTCGGGAGGTCCTTGGATAGCTTGTCGATCAGCGTGGAGCGTTCTCCGTCAACAACGTCAAAATCTATTTTATCTTCGTATACAAGGGTATATATTAATTTAGAGAAATTGGGGTAGTTTTTAAGGTCCATGTTGTAGCGCTTGAGCTTCGGGCTTAAAATTTTGGCGTAGTCAGAGAGGGTTATTTCCTTGTCCTTATATCCCTCTACTTTCGCGTCGAATTCCTTGATGCCGCTTGTATATATATAACCCTTGAGCCTTCCGAGAATGCTCTTTACGCCAAGGAGGTATTTTTCTATCTTGCCTTTATGGGGATAGGTTGTGGTAAAGGCGTTCAGGTTCTTTATGTAAAGGTCTCTGTTTTCCGCGCCGAAAAGCTTTATCGGGTAATCCGATGTAATTGAGAGGAATTCCGCTCCCGTTATCTCACCTTTTTTCATGAAGTAGTCGGCTACTTCTTTGCGTATTTCGGCGTCCGGGAATGCCTTGAACCAGGAGGTGTCAATGTAGCCGTCCGCGCCTTCCACGGATATTGTGTTAATATTATAATCTTTGGATAGAATTTCGAGGATTTTGGATATGTTTCCCTGGGCCTCGTAATTGCAGTGCGCGTCCTGGATGTGAACCACAAGCTTGCCATTTGAGCCCTGGTATTTGCTCTTTACAGAGCCGATGTCCTTAGGAAGGCCGATTGTGTCTATTGACAGGGCTTTGAGCTCTGAGCTCTGGGCTATAGGCGGTGAGGTATCTAGAGAGCCAAAGGCTGTGCCATAAAATATAAATGTTTGTAATAGTATTAACGAAATTATTCTTATTACTTTTTTATTCATTTCTTACCTCATGTAATTGGAA
>JABMSC010000008.1 GCA_013204685.1 Candidatus Omnitrophota bacterium
CAACTAAGGTAAATGTTGAAACCGCGGCTGACGGATCCGGCACGATAGTTCCCGCACAGAACGTGGCATCCGCCTCGTCGATAACAGTTTACTCGATAACAAGAGACGCCGCGGATAACTTCGTAGCCAATGTAGCTGCAGGCGCATGGGCATTAACGAGTAAGACAGGCGGAGTGGTTAATGGAGACTTAGTGGCGGCAGGTGACGCAAAGAGCGCGGTGTTTACTGGTGCTGTTATAGGAACAGCTAAGATAGAGGCCACTTCCGGTGCGCTCACAAAGAATTCATCAGGGACCATAACTGTAGTGCCTGGGGGCGTTTCATATTTCACGGTTACTGGTATCAAAGACCCACAGACTTCCGGAACGTTAAGCTCCCCCAAAATTACTGCATATGATGCAGCCGGGAATATAAAAACAAATTATACTGGTACTATTACTTTTACATCAACGGATCCGCAGGCGACTTTGCCGCCTCCGTATACTTTTGTAGCTGGTGATAACGGGACTGCTACATTTACGAGCGGAGTTAAACTGGTTTCTACAGGACAGCAGACTGTAACCGTGACTGATCCAACCGGGGCAACGGGATCCCAGACGGTAACTGTACAGCAAGTGAATGACAATGAAAATCCGCAATATAATATACCCCCGGCAGCAGAGGATGAGGTAGCGCCAGACCCGTTGGTAGTTCCTGTACTGCTTGAAGACAGCGCTGACGGGGAGCTCCCTGTTAATACGGATCCTACTGACTATGGATTTGGTGATCCGGATCAATATAAAGGGGGAGAAATAGGGCCTTTTGATGTTGATCATTATATAGTTCCGCAGACATATACAACAAAGGTTAAAGTGTTAGACGGAAAAGGCGACGTGGTGCCTTATACTTCAAAGGGATTAAAGCCAAACGAAAAAGTTGATCTTAAAGAAGGTGAAGAATATACCGATCAGAAACATATCGAGGGAAAAGTAGACATTGTTTCGACAGGCAAAAAAGCTAAAGGCCCTTCACTGTTTGATATTGTAAGCGGCGCCTTAGGCCGCGAAGTTGAACCTGATATCTGCCTCATAACAAAGATTGAAGGTAAGGCTATGGTAAGAAGGGCGAGTACCGGAGAATGGGTAGAAGCTGAAGAAGGTATGCTGCTTGAAGAGGGTGACGTTATTTATACTACAGAAGGTTCTTCGGTTTCAGTAAACATCAAAGGGGAGAAACTTGTAAGCGATATTATAATTGATCCTGATTCCCAGCTTATGTTCCTTAAGATAGCCGGCGGCAAAGGTAAAGGGTCGGGACAGACAATGCTTGATTTTGCTAAAGGCAAGATTACTGTAAATACCTCAAAGATGCAGGGCAGCGGCAAGCGATTTGAGATCAAAACTCCAACCTCAATAGTAAATGTCCAGCAAAGTGCTCTAGAGATAGAAGTTACAGGTCTGGAATCCTAAGAATAGAATACCGCTCCATATATAAATTCTAATATATTAATACCCCAGAAATTCTTGACAAAGTAAGCCAGTATGCTATACTGGTTGACCATATTTATAAAATAAGGTAAGATATCCGACATAATTAGGAAATAAAAATAATAATAAATATAACTTAGGGGAGAAAGAAGAAATGGCAAAAATTACAGGTTCAGAAATTTTCATAAAAAGCCTTTGTGAGGAAAAAGTTAAGCATATTTTTGGGTATCCCGGTGGTGTGCTCCTGCCTCTTTTTGACAAACTTTATGATGAAAAGTCTATTACCTTTCATTTAACCCGTCACGAACAGGGTGCAGCTCATGCTGCCGATGGTTACGCAAGGGCTACGGGTGAGGTTGGTGTGTGTATTGCAACATCCGGTCCCGGGGCGACTAATCTTGTTACGGGAATAGCGACGGCGCACATGGACTCCATTCCGATAGTTGCTGTTACAGGACAGGTTAAGAGCACCCTTATAGGTAACGATGCATTCCAGGAAGCTGACATGGTGGGCATAACCCGCCCAATAACAAAGCATAATTATCTTGTTAAGGATGTTAGGGACCTGGCACAGACAGTTAAAGAGGCTTTTCATATAGCGAGTACCGGCCGGCCCGGACCGGTTCTTATAGATCTTCCGGTGGATGTTCAGCTGGCAGAGGCTGATTTCAAGTATCCTAAAACGATAGATATGAAAAGTTATAAGCCGACATATGAGGGGCATGCGGGGCAAATAAAGAAAATAGTAAAGGCTATTGAAAAAAGTGAAAAACCGCTTATCTATGCCGGTGGGGGAGTTATTTTGTCTGACGCCAGCGGCGAACTTACCGCATTCGCCAAAAAAGCGAATATACCGATCACAACTACTATGATGGGGCTGGGGGCTTTCCCACAGAATAATAAATTAGATCTGGGAATGCTGGGCATGCACGGCACGGCTTACGCGAATCTCGCAGTGCAGGAAGCGGACCTCATAATTGCCATAGGTGCAAGGTTTGATGACAGGGTTACGGGTCGCCTGGACACTTTTGCGCCGAACGCAAAGATTGTGCATGTGGATATTGACCCATCGAGTGTGAGTAAGAACGTTAATGTGGATATACCTGTTATAGGTGATGCAAAGGTCGTGCTTAAGGAACTTAACAAGCACATTAAAAAAAGGGACTATAGTAAATGGCACAATACAATAAAGAAATGGAAGAAGGAGCTTCCGCTTACGTATAAAAATGATAATAAGCTCAGGCCGCAGTATGTTGTTGAGGAAATCAACAACCTTACTAAGGATGAGAACGTTATAATCGCAACCGAGGTTGGTCAGAACCAGATGTGGGCTGCGCAGTATTACACTTACACCAAGCCGAGAACCTGGATCTCGAGCGGAGGACTCGGCACGATGGGGTATGGTTTTCCGGCGGCTATTGGCGCTCAGATCGGTAAGCCTGATGCGATAGTATTTGATATTGCCGGTGACGGAAGTATACAGATGAATATACAGGAGCTGGCCATGGCTGTTATTGAAAAGATCCCTGTTAAAATAGCGATCCTTAACAATGGCTGTCTCGGGATGGTGCGCCAGTGGCAGGAGCTTTTTTATAACAGGCGCTATGCTTTTACCACTCTGGCCGAGGACCGCACTAACTACCATCCTGATTTCGTGAAACTTGCGGAAAGTTACGGGGCTAAAGGTATCAGGGTTACTGAAAAAGAGGATGTAAAGGAAGCTATTAAGGCGTCACTAAAGGAAAAGGGGCCGGTTATAATTGATTTTATCGTTGAAAGGGAAGAGAACGTTTTCCCTATGGTGCCTGCGGGTGAATCGATAGATAGAATGATGCATGGGTTGGCTTAGTTAAGGGGCGCTAGCCTGACCGCAATACTAGAAACAGGGGGAGTTGTAATGGAGAATTTTGTTATATCAGCATTAGTTGAGAATAAGTTCGGTGTTTTAGCCAGGGTCGCGGGGCTTTTCAGCGCCCGTGGGTTCAATATTAAGTCACTCGCTGTCGGTGAAACGGAAGACCCGGAGGTCTCCCGCATGACAATAGTTGCTGAAGCAGATGAAAAGATACTGGAACAGATCAAAAAACAGCTCAATAAGCTTATCAATGTTATAAAGGTCCAGGATCTTACCGGAGCTGACTGTGTCGATAAAGAGCTTATTCTTATTAAAGTAAAAAGTGGAACTGCCAAAGCGCGTGAAAAAATCGTACAGGTAGTAGATTCAATGGGAGCAGAGATCGTAGATATCGGGAAAAAGTCTGTCACCATTGAAGAGACTGGTGACGAGCATAAGATAAATGCTCTTATAGAGCTTGTACGCCCGTATGGGATACTGGAGATAGCAAGGACTGGGAAGATAGCGCTGCAAAGCGAATAATAAATAAAAAAAAAGGAGAAGAACGATGGCAAAGATGTATTATGACAAAGACGCAAATCTGGATCTGATAAAAACAAGCAAGATAGCTATAATTGGTTATGGCATTCAGGGCCGTGGCCAGTCTTTATGTTTGAGAGATAGCGGTCTTGATGTTGTTGTGAGTGAACTTGAGGGGACGCCTAATTATGAGCAGGCGGTAAAAGACGGCTTCAATGTAGTTTCGGCTGATGAAGCGGCAAAACAGGGGGATATTATTCAGATCCTTACGCAGGACCATGTTCAGGCAGCTGTGTACACCAAAGCTATAGAACCAAATCTTTCAGAAGGGAAATCTCTTGTTTTTTCCCATGGGTTCAACATACATTTCAAGCAGATAGTCCCGCCTGAAAATGTGGATGTTTTTATGATTGCGCCCAAGGGGCCGGGAGCTCTCGTAAGAGAGATGTATGAACAGGGTAAAGGCGTGCCCAGTCTTATCGCCATATACCAGGACGCCAGCGGGCAGGCAAAAGACAAGGCCCTTGCATATGCTAAGGGTATAGGCGGAACAAGAGCGGGCGTGATCGAGACAACCTTCAAGGAAGAAACGGAAACGGATCTCTTTGGGGAGCAGGCCGTACTTTGCGGCGGAACTGCGGAACTCATAAAGGCAGGGTTCGATACTCTTGTTGAGGCAGGGTATCAGCCGGAGATAGCTTACTTCGAATGTCTTCATGAGCTGAAGCTTATAACCGACCTTGTTTATAAATACGGCATATCCGGCATGCGAAGCAGGGTTTCGGATACGGCCGAGTACGGGGATATCACAAGAGGTAAAAGAGTCGTGAGCAAAGAAACGCGCCGGGAGATGCAATAGATCCTTGGCGAGATCCAGTCCGGAAGCTTTGCAAGGGAATGGATAAAAGAAAACGAAGACGGAAGGCCTAATTACAATAAGATAACTGAAGAAGAAAAGAATCACAAGATCGAAACGATAGGCAAGGAACTGCGCAGCATGATGCCCTGGATGGATTGAAGTTGAATGCTCGAGATGTTTTTCGCGGGAAACAATAATTGGGGACGTGCCACTCGGGGACACACCATGCGTTCAAAACATCTCAAACATTGCATTGGAAGAGAGGGAGCTATGAATAAAAATAAAATTATTATTTTTGACACCACTTTACGCGACGGCGAGCAAACTCCAGGAGCCAGTCTAAACGTCAATGAAAAGCTAAAAATAGCTTTTCAGCTTGAGAGACTTGGGGTAGATGTAATTGAAGCGGGATTTCCCAGAACGAGCCCCGGCGACCTTGAAGCCGTTAAGACTGTTGGCAAGCATCTTAAAAAACCTGTTATATGCGGACTGGCCAGGGCCACGAAACAGGATATCGATGACGCGTATAAGGCTTTGAAAAGTGCTAAGAAGCCCCGGATCCATGTGTTTTTGGCTACGTCCAAGATCCACCGGCAGTACAAACTGAAAAAAGCCAAGGAAGAGATATTAAAGACATCCGTGGATGCGGTTAAGTATGCCCGGAAGAAAGTCTCTGACATAGAATTCTCTCCGGAAGACGCTTCCCGAACGGAACTTGACTTTCTGGCTAAGGTGGTTGAGGAAGTTATTAAGGCCGGCGCGACTACGGTAAACATTCCCGACACTGTCGGGTACGCCGTTCCTCAAGAGTTCGGAAGCACTATAAAATATCTCACCGAAACCGTTCCGAATATAAATAAGGCAGTAATAAGCGCTCACTGCCATAATGACCTGGGGCTTGGGGTGAGTAATTCTTTAGCCGCAGTTCTTAATGGAGCCCGACAGATAGAATGTACTATCAACGGTTTAGGCGAGAGAGCCGGTAATGCCGCGTTGGAAGAAGTGGTGATGGCGATCAATATGCGTAAAGACATCTTTGGGAAAATGAGCACTAATATTAAGACCAAAGAGCTGTATAAGACGAGTAAACTCGTCAGCAAGCTCACAGGTATTATGCCGCAGCCCAACAAAGCCATTATCGGAGAGAATGCTTTCAGCCACGAGGCTGGCATCCATCAGGACGGCGTTATGAAAAAACGTGTTACCTATGAAATTATCCGTCCGCAGGATGTGGGTTTCAAGGGAAGCAAGCTTGTTCTGGGGAAACTTTCCGGACGACACGCGTTTTCCCAGAGGCTGAAAGAACTGGGGTATGAGCTTACAGACAGGGAATTGAACCAGGCATTTACCCGCTTTAAAGAGCTCGCAGATAAAAAGCCAAAGATATTTGATGAGGATCTTGCAACTATAGTCGAAGATGAGCTTGCGACAGTCACTGAAAGATATAAACTTCTCAATTTTCAGGTAACAAGCGGCAAGAATCTCAAACCATTGGCTACGATCGAGCTTAAAGACGGGAGAGAAAAACTGAATGTAACTGCTACAGGGGACGGTCCTATCGATGCCTGTTTTAAAACTCTGGACAAAGCCTGTGGCGTTAAGGGGAGACTCATAGATTATAAGGTGAGTGCCGTAACAAGCGGTAAAGACGCACTTGGTGAAGCGAGTGTTAAAATAAAATTCAAGGATAGTGTCATTATCGGTCGTGGATCAAGTACCGATGTTATAGAAGCGAGTATTATAGCGTATATGAATGCGATCAACAGGTTCTTGCTTCGAGCGGAGAAACTGAAGGGTAAAAAAGGTAAAAAGAAAAAGTAATCATACTTATCTCTTATTATGCAAAATACCGACAACAAAACATACGGTCTTATGGGGAAGAATATAAGTTATTCTCTATCCCCGGTTATGCATAACGCGGCTTTTAAGCATTTTAATATTCCACAGAAGTATGAGATCTTTGATATTGAGGAAAACGAGGTCTATGATTTTTTTCAGAATAGGATCTGGAAGAGCCGCGAGGCGGGTGTGAATGTAACGGTTCCCTATAAGATAAAAATGAAAAATATCCTGGAGGAACATAATGCCGATATGGATTCTCTTGTGAATATCCTGGGCTCTTTAAATACAATAAGATCGGATGGCAGACAACTTTATGGATACAATACTGACGTAAAAGGTTTTTATGAATCTCTCGTTGAAGATACGGGAGCCGACACTAAAGGCAAAAAGATCTTTATTTTCGGAGCAGGCGGCGCAGGCCGGGCGATATGTATTTATCTTGCCTTAAAAGCTGACCCAGCCGGTATAAGCGTATATGATATTGATAGACGGAAGGTTGATTCCTTAAAGGATATGATCGGATCAAGCAGGGTGGGCAGCTTGATCGACTTTGTAGAGTCGCCCAACGATATTTCCTGGAGCATGAAAGGTTGTGATCTCGTAATAAACGCGACCACGCTCGGAACAAAAGAGAACGATCCGGCGCCCTTTGATCTTGATCTATTAAGGGAAAGCATGGCTGTATACGACCTGGTATATGCCCGAGAAACCGAACTCGTCAAATACGCTAAAGAAAACGGACTTACAGCCTCCGGTGGACTGGGGATGCTTGTGAATCAAGCGGCTCTTGCTTTTGAAATATGGACGGAAAAGCCGTTTGTGGAAGTTAAGAAGGTTATGAGGGAGGCGGCTGAGGAAGATCTGGGGAGAAGGAAAAAGGGATAAATTTTTATGGAATATATTATTGTTTTCATCTTCGGTGCGATCATCGGTAGTTTTCTGAATGTTTGCATTTACAGGCTTCCTTTGGGGCTGTCCATTGTCAAACCGCGTTCCTTTTGTCCGTTTTGTGAACATCCGATAAAATGGTTTGAGAATGTACCTTTTTTAAGCTACCTGGTCCTGAGGGGCAGATGCCGGTATTGTCATCTGCCGATATCATTCAGGTATTTCCTGGTGGAGCTCACGACTGCTCTTAGTGGTGTGGGATTATTCTTTTACAGGGTCCATTATGGGCTGCCTCTGGAGTGGTTTTTTGTTTACGCTTTTTTTACAGCTATTCTTATAGCAATAATATTTATAGACATAGAGCATCAGGAGATACCGGATATCATCAGCATACCGGGTATAGTAGTAGGGATACTGCTGACGACGATTTTCAGGACGGATGGATCTACTGCTTACATGGGTTCTTTTTTAAATTCAGCTTTTGGCGTGCTGGCCGGAGGTGGAAGCATGTTTCTCCTGGGCGTTTTTGGAGAACTTGTCTTTAAAAAAGAGGCCCTGGGTGGCGGTGATGTAAAGCTGATGGGCATGATAGGGGCCTTTCTTGGATGGAAACTGGTCCTTTTGACGTTTTTTCTGGCACCGGTCTTAGGGTCCGGTGTCGGCATTTTTATGAAAATAAAATTTAAAAAAGAAGTGATACCGTACGGGCCTTATCTGGCGCTGGGGGCGCTGGCAAGTTTATTGTACGGAAATAAGATCTTGGAATATATATTTGGGTATTAGTCCGTCGTCCGTGAGAAAAACGGAAAATGAAAAACGGAATATGAATCATGAACCCCGTTAGAAATATCAAAGAAATTTATAACGGGGTGAACATTAACTGGAGGTTTTAATCATGCTACGCTACATGACCGCAGGAGAATCACACGGAAAAGGGATAGTTGTTATTCTTGATGGCATGCCTTCCGGCCTTATGCTGGAGGAAAAGTTCATCAACACCGAGCTCACCCGCAGGATGTTCGGATACGGTAGAGGCGGTCGCATGGGCATAGAGAAAGACCGGGTGGAAATCATAGGGGGAGTTCGAAAAGGAAACACCATCGGGAGCCCTGTCGGTATGCTCATAGTGAACAGGGATCATAAAATAGATAAACTCCCCGATGTTACCTCACCGCGCCCGGGGCATGCGGACCTGGCGGGACTCCAGAAATACAACCTCAAAGATGCAAGGGATGTCCTCGAAAGGGCCAGCGCCAGGGAAACTGCTGGTCGAGTTGCTGCGGGTGCAGTTGCCAAGCTGATACTTCGTGAGTTTGATATAAAGATATTAAGTCATGTTATAAAAATAGGATCCGTCGAAGCTCGGGCCGGGGGATTAACTTTTGAGAAGGTGCTGGAACTTACCGATGAGTCGGTCTCAAAAGTCAGATGCGCTGATAAAGAAGCAGAAAAACTTATGTGCGAGGAAATCGACAAGGCGAAAAAGGATGGGGATACACTCGGCGGCGTTTTTGAGGTAATGGCAGTTGGTTTGCCCCCGGGACTGGGAACTTATGCGCAGTGGGACAGGAGATTAGACGCTAATCTCGCGCGAGCTCTTATGTCGGTCCCCGCGGTTAAAGCAGTTGAGATAGGTGATGGAATAGAATGTGCCGGCCGAAAGGGGTCCCGGGCTCATGATGCGATCCAGTATAACTCCGGCGAAAAGAGGTTTACGCGCGCTTCTAATAACGCAGGCGGGACAGAAGGCGGCGTTACGAACGGTGAACCACTGATCTTGAAAGGGTACATGAAACCAATTGCTACGCTTGGTGATCCTCTTGCTTCAGTCGACATTAATACCAAAGAAGAATCCTCTGCGGCTCGAGAACGCTCTGATGTCACAGCTGTGGCCGCGGCGGGTGTTGTCGGGGAAGCCGTTACGGCACTCGAACTTGCCTCAGCCTTTCTGGAGAAGTTCGGAGGGGATTCTATCGAAGAGATAAAAAGAAATTACGAAGGATATTTGGAGCAGGTCAGAAAAATATAGGGTAGCGAACATGCGCAATATTTATATAGTAGGATTTATGGGAACAGGTAAGACCTCTATTTCAAAGGCTCTTGCTGAAGACCTCGGGCTTAATTACATTAGTATGGATAATGTGATCGAAGAACGCGAGAATAGGACCATTAACGACATTTTCGCGGAAGAAGGCGAAGAATATTTCAGGAGTCTCGAGCGTGAGGTGCTGGAGGAAATAGCGGGCAATGAAGGACAGGTCGTCGATACCGGCGGTGGTGTTGTCCTCGATGAGGAAAATGTAAAAAATATGAAGAATAGCGGGACTGTCATATGCCTCTGGTCGGATCCTGGAACTATCCGTAAGCATACTCAGAAACACGGCCATCGGCCGCTTCTTAACGTTGAAAACCCCGAGGAGCGCATCCAGGAACTCATTGAGTGCAGGCGCCCCTTTTATGTAAAAGCATCTGATTTTCATATTGATACATCCGGCGGAGAAAAGAAAATTATACTTGGAAGAATTAAAGACTGTTTGTCCGGAGGAGAAGAATAGGGAAGCAATATGGCTAAAGATATCATCATAAGCGATCTATTTTTTGAAAAGATCCTTGAGAACATTGATTGCCTGGCTATGGTTGTTGATGGAAAAGGATACATTAAATTCGGAAACCCGAAATTTCTTGATTTTTCCGGACTTGGGAAAAAGGAGTCTTTTGACAAGAACTGGATCGAAAAGATCGTCCCCGAAGATAAACGCCCATCTGCGAAAAAAGCGTTTGACAGCATAAAAGGAAAGAAAAAACTCTACAAACTTGCCTTGCCGATCCTGGGAGTAGGAAACCTTGAAATATACAGCTCATGGATGGTCATGCCTCTGGGGGAAGATAAGCCGGCCATGTTCCTTTTTATGGGAGAAGAAGATCGTATTTCTGTTTCCCTGGAGGTAGATGTACAAAATGTAGCACCTGAAGATGTTAAGGCGTCTCAGGGAGAAGTTATAAGGGCGATCTTTGAGGCGTCCAGGATCTGTGAGCCGGGGACGGCAAGACATGCTTCACGTGTTATGTATTTTGCCGAGATTCTTGCAAATAAGCTAAAGATCAGGAGAGAAAGAGTCGAGAAGCTGAAGATCGCGGCGCTTCTTCACGATCTTGGGAAACTCTTAGTTGATCATAAGGTCTTGTTCAAGAAAGGTAAACTTACCAAGGAAGAGTTTGATCACATAAAAAAACACCTGGACTGGGGTGTGGAAATAGCAAAAATGTTTTATTTTCTCGAGGATATTATTCCCATAATTGAAAATCATCATGAGAACTATGATGGGAGAGGTTATCCCGGAGGTGCAAGAGGAAAAGATATTCCCATTGAGGCGAGAATATTAAGCATTGCCGATGTCTATGAAGCACTTACCGCAGACCGGCCCTATCGTAAGGCATTTTCCCGGGAAGAAGCAATAGCTATCATGGAATATGAAAAAGGGTATAAGCTTGATCCGCGCATAACGAACATTTTTCTTGATATGGTAAAAGAGGGAAAATTCAAGGGGTCTTCCGACTGATATTGTTATGAATAAAACGTGTAGTGATATTTTGGCATTGAACATGGTCCCGGGACTTGGCCCTTTAGGGCTAAAGTCTCTTTTAAGCGAAGTGACCGATACCGAAGAGATCTTTTCTATGTCCGGGGGGAGATTGTCGAAAATAACAGGCGGAAACTCTAACGGCATAAGAACGATAAGAAGTACGGAAGAATATAAGAGAGAACTGGAATATGTTGAAAAAGAAAATATTAGCGTTATTTGTGCCGGAGACAGTAGATATCCGCCGGATCTAAATCATATATATGACCCGCCGCCGGTTCTTTATTGCCGGGGGAAATTAACCCGGGACGACATCAATGCAGTAGCGATAGTAGGTTCCCGAAAATGTTCCATGTACGGCATTCAGATGGCCGAGAAACTGGCGTATGAACTTGCTGAAAAAGGTATAACTGTTGTAAGCGGGATGGCAAGAGGGATAGATACGGCGGCTCACAGAGGTGCCCTTAAAGCCGGGGGAAGGACGATAGCGGTTATGGGGAGTGGATTCCGGCATATTTATCCGCCCGGGTCCGAGATCTTTATGAGGTCGATCATCGCCACCGGTGCCGTTATTACGGAATACTCCTCGGATATTACGCCGTCTAAAGGGACCTTTCCCAGACGAAACAGGATAATCAGCGGCATGTCCAAGGGAGTTATAGTGGTGGAAGCGGCCAGGCGAAGCGGCGCGATGATAACAGTGAATTATGCCCTTGAACAAGGGAGAGATGTGTTTGCTGTTCCGGGACGCGTAGATGCACCGGCAGCAAAAGGTACGAATTTTCTCATTCAGAATGGAGCAAAACTGGTAATGTGCGTAGAGGATGTGTTAGAGGAGCTAATGCTGGAAGTAAGTATTCAGGATAAAGAGGGCGCGCCCACTACTCAGCACCCGGCACCCCCCGTTAAAAATCCCGAAAGAATTTCTAACGGGACAGGCGGCACCCAGAACTCAAACGATCGCGAGCAACAGGTCCTCGATGCATTGAATGACAAGACATCAGAACATGTTGACAATATATATGAGCGAACTGAAATAGATCTTAATAAGCTTCCGGAAATTTTACTTAAATTAGAGATGAAAGGTCAGATAAAAGCATTAGCCGGTAAACAGTATGTGCTAGCGAGATAAAGGGAGGAATTTCATGGCAGAAGCCGAGAAGAAGCAGACGAAAAAGAAAGCAACTAAAAAGAAACGTGCCCCCAGGGGGAAATACGTGGTGATCGTCGAGTCACCGGCAAAGTCAAAGACGATCAATAAGATACTTGGAAAGGATTATAAAGTCCTTGCCAGCATGGGGCATATAATCGATCTTCCCGTGTCAAAAATGGGGATAGATTTCGATAATGATTTTAAGCCGGAATATATCATAATGCGGGGGCGCACCAAATATCTGAATGCCCTGAGGAAAGAAGCTAAAACCGCTAAAGCGATATACCTTGCCGCTGACCCGGATAGGGAGGGTGAGGCCATCTGCTGGCATCTAAAAAACCAGCTTGAGAAATTCGACACTGACATATACAGAGTAACATTTGACGAGATCACAGCGAAGGCTGTCAGTAACGCGTTCCATAACCCGCGCCAGCTTGATATGAATAAAATAAATGCTCAGCAGGCACGCAGGGTGCTTGACAGGATAGTGGGATATTCCTTAAGTCCTCTTTTATGGAAAAAGATCACACGGGGATTAAGCGCCGGAAGAGTTCAGTCTGTTGCGGTTAAGATGATAATGGAGAGGGAAGAGGAGATAAGAAAGTTTACTCCGGAAGAATACTGGAGCGTTGATGCCTTGCTCCGGAAAAAGGATATTCCCACACCAGAAGAAAACCTGACCGATTTTAAGGCTAAACTTGTAAAGTATAAAGGCAAAAAGATCGAGGTCTCCAGCAAGGAAACCTCCGATAAGATGGTTCTGGAGCTGGAAAAAGAAAAGTATATAGTTAAGGATATATCCCGGAAGGACAAGAAAAGCCACCCGCGTTCACCTTTTATAACTTCCGTTATACAGCAGGAAGCTTTTAATAAACTGAATTTTTCTGTGAGTAAAACTATGAGTGTGGCCCAGAAGCTTTATGAAGGAATTGAACTTGGCGCTGAAGGTAGCGTTGGTCTTATAACTTACATGCGAACGGATTCGGTCCGCATCTCAAATGACGCGCAGAAAGAAGGCAGGGAATATATTCTCGATAAATATGGAGAGAAATATTGCCCCAAAGAACCTCCCCAGTATAAATCCAGGAAAAGCGCTCAAGAAGCTCATGAGGCTATCCGCCCCACGCTTCCTTTAAGATCGCCCGAGGAGGTGTCTTCGCATTTAACCCCTGATGAACTTAAGCTTTATGATCTTATATGGAAGAGATTTCTTTCCAGCCAGATGACAAGTGCCCTTTATTCTGTTCTCACGATTGAAATAGATGCCGGTGATTACAGGTTCCGGGCCGGGGGTTCACGGCTTCTCTTCGACGGGTACCTGCGCCTTTATCAGACTAATAGCAACGCTGAAGGAGAGATGCCGGAAATACCTTCGCTTGAAGAGGGAGAAGAGGTCAGCCTTGTGGAGCTAATACCGGAACAGCATTTCACGAAACCGCCTCCGCGTTACACCGATGCGTCTCTGGTAAAGACGCTTGAAGAAAAGGGGATAGGTCGGCCTTCGACTTATGCCCCTATTATTAAGACGATCGTTAATAGGCATTACATAAAGAGGGATGGAAGGAGCTTGCATCCGACAGAACTGGGAGAATTAGTCAATAAACTCCTCGTGGATCATTTTCCTGATATCCTTGATGATGCGTTTACCGCGAGAATGGAAGAAGAGCTTGATGAGATCGAGATAGGGAAAATTAACTGGGTTGACGTCGTACGTGAATTTTACACTGTTTTCATTAAGGATCTTGAAGAGGCGAAACATAAGATGGAAAATGTAAAAACACAACCTGTTATGACAGATGAAGTGTGCGAGTTGTGCGGTAAACCGATGGTAGTAAAATGGGGACGCCGGGGCAAATTCTTAAGCTGTTCGGATTTCCCGAAATGTAAATTTTCCAAATCCATAACAACAGGAGTAGCTTGTCCGGAAGAAGGATGTGACGGGGAACTTGTTGAGCGCAGATCCAGGAGGGGCGCATTTTACGGATGTACCAAATTTCCCAAATGCACATATACGAACAGAAAACTTCCATCCGATAAAGAAGGACAGGATGAGGACGAACAGCTAAAAGAGGAATAGCGTGGAACGGTTCATAAAAAAGTTCTCAAATTATTTAGATATAGAGAAGAACTACTCTCAGCATACCCTGCGCAATTATAAGTCCGATCTCAGGGAATTATCCGTTTTTTTAAAGGGGAAGGACCCCAAGGCTATTACACATCTTGATCTCCGGCGGTTTCTTGCGGAACTTAAACAGAAAAACCACGCTAAGCGTACGATAGTCAGAAAGCTTTGTGCAATACGGTCTTTCTTCAGATTTCTTTCGAAGGAAAAGTATCTTAAAAATAACCCGGCCGACGCCATATTTACGCCTAAACTGGATAAACGTCTTCCGGAGTTTCTGGATCCAGTAGACATCCTGAAACTGGTAACAGCACCACCTGTGGACAATGTTCTGGGCTTGAGGGATAGAGCCATATTAGAGGTCTTGTACTCTACGGGTATACGCGTGAGTGAACTGGTGGGCCTGAACGATGAAGATGTTGATATAATTTCCGGAACGGTAAAAGTTAGGGGAAAAGGCAAGAAGGAAAGGATAGCCCTGCTGGGCAGAGAAGCGCAGAAGGCGATAAGAAAATACCAAGAAGCAAGAAGGCCTGATCTGAAGGGTACTTTTTTAAATAAGAACGGGACCCGGCTCAGTGATAGAAGCGTGCGGAGAATAATAGACAAGTATGTAAGGATCTGCAGTATTGAGCAGAAAATATCTCCTCATTCGATCCGGCATTCATTCGCTACGCATCTGTTGAATAACGGGGCGGATCTAAGAAGTGTTCAGGAACTGTTGGGACATAAAAATTTATCGACTACACAAATATATACGCATTTGGGGTCACAGAGGATAAGGGATATGTACGCCAAAGCGCACCCGAGGGCGTAGGGGTGGTCGTGGATCGGGTTTCGGGGTTCGTGATTCGAGTGGAGATGGGGCGTCCGCTCCGTCATTGCGAGGAGAGCGAGCTCACGATAACGAACCACGAATCACGAACGACGAACCACGAACTCATTCTGTGAACTGTGAGCTGTGAATTGTGAACTAATTAGAGAGCTTACTACCCAGAACTATTATTATGAGCATATTATACGATCTATTTTTTTTAATTTTCAGCATCATCTATGTACCGTTTTTGCTGATAAAGGGTAAATTCCATAAGGATTTTATCCAAAGGTTTGGTTTCTTGCCGGAAGAGATCACTTCGCTCGATAGTCCGGTCTGGATACATGCTGTAAGTGTTGGTGAAGCGGTATTAGCTACGAAATTAGCTGCGGCGATCAAAAATAGATATGGGGATATTCCCGTGGTCATTTCCACCACTACACAGACGGGGAATAATATGGCACGCAAATCCGCGGGGAGTGCTGCAAACGGAATATTCTATTATCCGCTGGATTTTTCACTGGTGGCCAGGCATGTCGCGAAAAAGATAAACCCCAGGCTTTATGTTATGGTCGAGACGGAATTATGGCCCAATCTTCTGGCCCAGCTAAAGTCGTGCCGCATTCCCGTCATATTAGCCAACGGCCGTATATCCGATTCTTCCTTCGCTAACTATAAACGGATAGATTTTATAACTAAACGTATCTTTGAATGCATAGATCTTTGCTGCATGCAGTCGGAGAGAGACGCTGAAAGAGTGCAGGCGTTAGGCGCAGAAGGCGATCAAGTATGTGTCACCGGCAACATGAAATTTGACGAAAAGACAGTTTTACCCGAGGCCTCACCTTTTAGCAGGGAGTATCTGGGGTTCAATAAGGATGATGAGGTTATTGTCGCGGGAAGCACTCATTCTCCGGAAGAAGCTATAGTCATCGGTATATACAAGAAGCTGATCAGATCCAGCAAGCATCTCAAACTTGTCCTGGCGCCAAGACATGTGGAAAGGTCTGATGAAGTAGGGGCATATATTGAAAAAGAAGGATTCCAATACAAGCGGTTTTCAGAGATCCATAAAAATAATGGCACTGAAGAAGGGGACTACGATATTGTTCTTGTCGACACAATAGGGCATCTTAAGGATCTTTACAGCGTTGCAACAGTTGTTTTTATAGGGGGAAGTATCGCTAAGAAAGGCGGGCAGAACCCTATTGAAGCCGCACGATGGGGAAAAGCAGTTGTTTTTGGGCCCGCAATGTCCAATTTCAGGGAGATCTCCAACATATGCTTATCCAGTAACGCGGCAGTGGCAGTTAAGGATGCTTCGGAGCTGCAGGATGTTTTTAAAAAACTTCTCGCAGATGATTCAAAAAGAACAAAAATAGCCGCAAATGCGAGCGGAGTTATAGCAAGAAATATTGGGGCCCTGGATAGGACCGTGGACAGGTTGGGGGAATATGTGGGCTGAATCGGAGAGCTGAACGAACATGTCATTTAAACAATACATG
>JABMSC010000077.1 GCA_013204685.1 Candidatus Omnitrophota bacterium
CAACATCACTTATCCTCACTTTAGGTCAGTTATCATCACTCCTGAAACACGAAAATCCGAGCGAAAACGTGAACAAAACGTGAACTTCGATGGCGGGAGCATTGTGGGGGAGATTAAATTAGGTCTATTTTTATTTACGCTATGGACACCAGAATCACCCCAGACTCCACTAAAAAAATTGACAATGTTAACAACCTACGGCATACTTAACCAACGGTTACGGAAACATATAGCGTCAGGAAAGCGGGCATGCTTTGTATCAACAACGGGGCGCGCTGTGGGTTTCGAAACAAGAACAGAGCAAAAACAACCCCATCAATTAATCCTTCTGTTACAAAGTAAGCTGGCTATTCATCTGATGCAGCTGCCGTTTACAGAATTTAATACTTTTCCAGAATAGATAATCGAAAATCTTGTTCCGGAAGAACCCGACAAAAACCCTGATGAAAACTCCCCACTCTGCACAAGTATCTTATGGCGCAACTTGACATGTTTGTCGCTTCGAATGCACAGAGAACGATCGTGGGGACTATCATCTGCAATATCGACATGAACAGCTATCGCCGGGAGTTTGAGCGCTTTTGGATATTTGACGCGAAGCATAAAAAACCCGCAGTGAATTTTCAAAAAGATGAACAAGAGGTGTAAAATGCCAGTAGAATTAGCAGAGAACAGAAACCCGGCGAAAGAATGGACAATATGGGTGGCGTTGTTTATCTTACCCCTGGTTTTTTACCCAAAAGTACTTGCATCAACGTATGTAAGCAATTACGACGTGCATGCATTATTGGAATTTTGGGCTGGCTTTACCGCATTAACAGCAGCCGGTATTATCCTGGTGCATTTCTTTGCAACAGGCAAAAGATTTTTCCTTTTGATCTCTCTCGGTTTCACTTTACAAGGGACAGAAGACCTTGTTCATGCCGTGTATGCCTGGAGCAGAATTTGGCCTGCAGAGCAAGCGAGTATAACAAGTTTTGTACCCGGAACATACGTGGTCGGCCGGCTGATCCTTATTGTATGCATAATTTTAGCTTTGTATTTTGGAAAGACAATAGTGGATGCAAATAAGAGACGCAAAGAAGCGATACTGTATAATTCTCTCGGTTTTTTGACAGCGGCAATAACAATGGTGATTATTATCAATTTACCCTTACCCAGATTCATGCTAGAGGGGCCTATCAGCCGACCGGTCGATCTTGTAGCGGCAATAATTTATCTCATTGCCTTTTTCTGTTTCGTTAATGTTTATAAACAGAGAGAAACCCATACGCCCTTTATGTGGAGCATGATAGCCTCGATCATATTCGGCTTTGCCGCGCAGATTTATATGGTCTATTCACAACGGTTATACGACGCCCAATTTGACATGGCACACATAATCAAAATATTCAGTTATATATTTCCGATATTTGGAATAGCAGTAGGTACGTTTGGTATGTATAAAAAAGAAGAGGAATTAGCAAAGGGATTAAGAATTTCTGGTGAAATGGAAAAGAAAGCTGCCCGTGAAGCAATAGCCGCGAAAAACGCGGCGAGAAAAACTAAAGCATATTCAGAGGGGCTTATCAGCTCTATGACTGATGGATTGTGGGTGATCGATCTGGAGGGAAAAACCACTGATATTAATCAAGCTATGCTAGAAATGTTAGGGCATGAGGATAGGACCGAGATGATCGGGCGGAATCCGGCTGATTTCACGGCCGAGAAAGATATAAGGACAACTGCCAGGCTCGTTAAAGCAGCATTTAGAGGGAGCCCCTCCAGCGGTATAGTCGATCTCATCAAAAAAGACGGGAAATTTATTCCGGTGTCAGTTGTGGCTACACCTGTGAAAGATGAAAAGAATAACATAGTTGGAGGTTTTGCCATAATAAGGGATATCACCGAGAGCAAGAAGGCGGAAGAGGTTATTGTGCAACAGAAGGAGTTTCTACAAAAAATAATAGAATCGTTGCCGCACCCTTTCTATGTTATAAATGCTGACGATTATACTATAGTGATGGCGAACAAAGCTACTGGGGCAAATATATCCAAAAATACAACCTGCTACGCTTTAACACATAGAGAAGATAAACCGTGTGAAGGAGAGCATGTATGTCCTTTAAAAATGGTGAAAAAGACAAAACGAGAGCAGGTTGTAGAGCACATTCATTATGGCAAGGACGGCATGACCCACCTCATGGAAGTGCATGGTTATCCTATTTTTGATGATAAAGGCAATGTGGTCCAGATGGTAGAATATTCTTTAGATGTAACCGAGCGCAAGAAGGCGGAAGAAGAGTTAATAGAAGCGTATGATGGTCTTAAAAAGACCCAGAAACAGCTTATCCAGTCGGCCAAAATGGCGACCGTGGGACAGC
>JABMSC010000078.1 GCA_013204685.1 Candidatus Omnitrophota bacterium
ACCTGGTCCCATGCCCGTCCCGAGGCAAATGCTCCGAAAGTGCAGGCAAAGGGTATTTTACCCGAGAGCGCGAGCCCGGCTGCTGCGCTGATCATGTCCTGTTCGGCAACACCGTGTGAGACAAACCTTTCAGGAAACTTATCGCGAAACCAGTGGGCCCTGACCGACTCTGTCAGGTCCGCCGAAAGAACAACCACGTCTTTATTGGTCTCTCCCAGTTTAAGTAAGGCTTTACCAAAACCATCTCTTGTTGATCCTTTTTCCACTTTTGCGTCTGACATGTACTTTCCCTTCATATTGTGTGTTGTGCCTCTTTAATAGACACGATCAAAAATATCCGTACGGCGCCTGCACGGTTTCTTTTACAGACAACCGCTTCTTCTTAAAGTTAAGAAGGTTGTCTCTGTTAACTGTGAGCCGGGCGTTACGTAACTGATCATCCATTATAAGCGAAGAAAACTTTTTAAATTTATATCCATCCAGAACCGTGTTCGCGATCGTAAGTATCTCTTCTATCTTTTGCCGGTTTAAAACAGCTATCCCCGCCCCGGGGTCCTGGTCAGCTATCTTGAACGCAAGTACAAAATACCCTAGATCCCCCTCGGGGATAAAAGTACATTCCGAAGCCTTGAACATAAAGATTTTCGCGAGTTCTTTATTGCTGGTGAATTCCAGTTTTATGCGATTAGCGATCTGTTCTGAGAGGAATTCTTCCATTGTAATGTCTTTCAGATAAAAATTATCCCTCCAGTAACCGATGTCACTCAGCTTTGTCGGCGGGCTTCTGAAAAATTCATCCATAACTTTTTCACGGGTTGCGCCTTCTATGTTCAGTTTGTCAAAAACCTTTTCAATAGACCTCTCCTTCTTCGCCTGCGGAGTAAGATTTAAACTGAATATAGTGCGTTTGAAGGATTCATTTCTTGATATGTTGCGCATCATGCCGCGCTTGACATCATCAACATATTTTATTATGACGACCTGAAGTTCCGGAAGTCTTGCATCCTGCGCGACAACACAATAAAAATATATGTCCGCATCGGTACTTAATGTGACGCGTGATGCTATTAGTACAAGATTGCTGATCGTGTCCCATGCTTCGTCGCTGATACCCATGCCAACATTCAGAAGCCCTTGCATTGGGTAATATATGCCCATGGTGTTTCCGGCTACCGCAACGTCCACATCCATGCCGTATTCAGTTTCACATATTGTCTTAACGGCTTCGGGGAGCTTCTCCCTCGGATAGCTGGGAGTACAGGCATGCAAGAGACAGATCGCCCCCAGGGCTGCGATAAGAATTGATGCTGTTAAAAGATTTTTTTTCATATAATCTGGTTATATGTCATTGGTTCTTACGCTTTATCTTCTTTCTTGTCTTCCGGCTTCGGTTGCCATTTTTCCGATTCCTTAGCGCCTTCCTTGTCAGTCCCGTGTTCTTCAATACCATATTCCTTAAAGATCGCGATTATCTCGTCGTATTCAAGTTCTTCTCTTTCCAGAAGCTCCTTAGCAAACCGGTCAAGAATTTCCTTCTTCTCCGTTAATGTTGTGGTTACTTCTTCCAGGCATTTCTTCATGATGGTGTTGGTATCCTTGTTAAGTGTAACTCTGACGTCTTCGGAAAGCTGCTCCTTGGGAATAACACTATAGTCTCCTACCAGACCCGTATCCCCCATTCCAAAACCCCATACCATGGCATGGGCATTACGCATGGCCTGTGAAAAGTCACTGCGGCCGCCGCCGCCGACACCGGTTGTAGTAGTGTTGAATTTTATTTTTTCAGCTGCATATCCCCCCAGAGACATCATAATCTCCGAAAGAAGCTGTTCTTTGCTTTTGGAATGAAGCTCTTCCCTCTCCGGTGACCAGACAACACCAAGCGTCCCTCTTCTTGGTATAATGCTGGCCTTGAAAACCGCTTTTGACGGGGCTTTCAGAAAGGTCGTTATTAAATGTCCCGACTCATGATAAGCTGTCATTTCCTTTTCGCGCGGGGTTACGGTAAGGTGGTATTTAATACCTAAGTCGACCCTTTCAAATGCCTCGGATATTTCTTTGAGTCCGATAGCATCTTTTTTGTTTCTTGTGGCAATAAGGGCGGATTCTTTTACGATGTTCGCAATATCAGCCGGGGTTTTCCAGACAGCTCTT
This sequence comes from Candidatus Omnitrophota bacterium, assembly GCA_013204685.1. Classification (GTDB taxonomy): domain Bacteria; phylum Omnitrophota; class Gorgyraeia; order Tantalellales; family Tantalellaceae; genus JABMSC01. Next base: position 2,155 of record JABMSC010000078.1, read on the forward strand.
CTTGCCAGTCTTCCCATATCAAGACCATCTTCAGTTTTTACCTTGTCGAAATAGAATTTGAAAAGTTTTTCTCTGTCTTCCTGAGACGGCAGAGTGACCATGAATTTCCTGTCAAATCTTCCGGGTCTTAGAAGCGCCTGATCAAGATGTTCTTCCTGGGCGTTGGTAGCACCTATAACCACTATGTTCTCGTCTTTTCCCTTAAGACCGTCCATCTCTGCCAAAAGCTGGTTGAGGGTACTGTTCGTCTCCTGGTCTCCTCCCATGCTAAAAGAACGGGATCTTCCTATCGCGTCGATTTCGTCTATAAACAGGATACATCCTCCGTACCCGTAAGCAAGGAACCGGGCCTTCTTAAAAAGTTTTCTTACTCTGGAAGCTCCCACGCCGACAAACACCTCTACAAATTCACTACCGCTCATGGATATGAAAGGCATGTCTGCTTCAGTAGCGATCGCCTTAGCCATATATGTTTTTCCACATCCTGGAGGACCGAGCATTAAGAGCCCCTTAACGACACTCCCCCCCATTTTTGTTAACTTGGCGCGATCCATTATAAGCTGCACAACCTCGAATGCTTCCACTTTAGCGTCATCCATTCCGATAACATCTTTCCAGGTGATGTCTACATCTCTTCCCTTGATGGGCGCCTTGTCAAGCTTTGCGAAACCACCACGCATAAACGTAAGGTACATAAACACGAATATACCGGCGTGTATACCTGCCATAATAAATTGAACCGGCATAGTTGCAAGCGTCATCTTCCGATAAAAAGATTCAAGCGACATAAGCCCCACCACCGAAAGAATAAGCAGAATAATGACTATGGCGACAACGATTATCATCGTCTTATATTGCATAAGATACATCTTTATTCTTCTGCTCAACATAACTTGTCTCCTTTGTTTTTCGTGTTGTAGGGGCGAAAAACTTTTCGCCCTGTTAAATTTCCGGGCATATGATTGTCATTTGTTAAGGGCGAATATTTATTCGCCCTTACGCTCTGCGTCTAATGCCTTCTCCTGTTCATCCAACTCGGCCAGGGCTTTTTCCAGCTCGTCTTCTTTCGGGGCGATACCGTGCCATTCAACCTTATTCTCTATAAACGATATGCCCTTTCCCTTTACCGTGTGCGCTATGACCACTTGCGGACGGCCCTTGACCTTCTCGACATCTTCGAATGCCTTATCCAGTGCCTCGAGATCGTGCCCGTCGACTTCAACCGCATGCCATCCGAAACTTTCCCACTTATGTTTGTATGCACCCATATCTTTAACTTCACAGCACATGCCATCGATCTGCAATTTATTGAAATCGATTATCCCGCATAAATTGTCCAGATTATAATGTGCCGCGGTCATCGCGGCCTCCCATACCTGGCCTTCATTAGTCTCTCCATCGCCCATGAGGCAATACACTCTTGCGTCCACCCCGTCCATCCTGTCGGCAAGCGCCATTCCCATAGCAACAGAAAGCCCCTGTCCAAGGGATCCACTCGATATCTCGAGCCCGGGAAGCCCCAGCTGGGGATGTCCCTGAAGCTTGCTGCCGAGTTGGCGGAGTTCCCAGAGGTCCTCTTCCGGGAAAAAACCCAGGTCCGCAAGAACAGCATAAAGTGCCGGGCAGCCATGTCCTTTGGAAAGCACGAATTTATCTCTCTTTTTACTTTCAAAGATCTCGGGGCCGATATTCATCTTTCTGTAGTAGAGATCCACCAGTATTTCGACTATTGAGAGTGACCCTCCTGTATGGCCGCTTCCCGCTTTTTGCAGCATCTTAAGGATATTTCTTCTTAAGCTTATTGCCTTTATCTTAAGTTCCCTGAAGTCATCTGTTTTTCCCATCGTCTTATAATTCCTTTCTGTAATAACCGCTTCACTTACGTGCCTTCCTGTTCGACCGTTTGATCTTTCCAGCCAGTTCTTTATTCTCAGGGTCCGCTTTGAGGGCTATTTTCCACTGGCGGAGAGCTTCTTTTATTTCACCTTTTGAAAAATATACGTCTCCCAGATGTTCCCGTATGGTTGGATCATTCGGCATATAGCCAGCAGCTTTTTTGAGCTCTTTAAGAGCCTCATCCACCATACCTTTTTTGTAATAAGCCCACCCGAGACTGTCAATATACGCGCCGTTTTCAGGGCTGATCTCTATCGCTTTTTTTATCAACTTAATGGCCCGGTCAAGATTCCTTCCCTCTTCGGCATACATGTAGCCCAGATGATTGTAAACTTCCGGCATGTCTTTGCCGGTCTCGACCAGCTCTTCCAGAACCATTATTGCTTTTTCTCTTTGTCCGTCCCGGCTAAGAGCAGCTGCAGCATAAAACTTATATATATAATTATCAGGATCTTTAGCCGAAGCGATGGTAGAATACTTTACCGCTTCCGAGTGACTCCCCTGCATGCTGGCCAGATACCCCAGACTGGCATATATAACCGCATCTTGAATGCCGCTGTCCAGAGCTTCCTCGAGTATCTCTTTAGCCTCCGTAAAACGCTTCTCGGACATATATATACTAAAGATCCTCAGATACGGTTCGGCTGAAGCCTTATCCAGCTGTATAAGTGTACGGTTCTCTTTTACCGCCTTATCGATCTCGCCAAGCCTGAGATAGAGCTGCCCCAATCGAGCGTATGCTTCTCTGTTAAGAGGCTCCGCATCAATTGTCTTTTTGTACACATTTATGGCTTCGGTGTATTTACCGTCCAGTTCATAAATTACTCCCAAAACCATCTGGGCTTCAAGATAATTGCCGTCTACCTCTACGGCTTTCTCAAGAGCCTTTTCTGATTTATCCAGAAGATTGAGTTTAGAGTAGATTATGCCGAGATGAAAATATAAAAGAGCATCATCGTCTCTTATTTGTAAGATCCTTTCATAGGTTTCCGCAGCTTTATCCAGTTTCTGCTGCATAATGAAAAGATCCGCCATAAATGTCAAAGCTTTCAGATTTTCAGGATCGTATTTGAGGATCTCTTCATGCTGGACCTGTGCTTTGTCGAAGTCGCCCTTTGCAATATATATGATCGCTAAAAGCAGGTGCGCTTTGGTGTTCTCGTCCTCCAGGCTCAGAGTTTTCTCGAACATCTTAGCCGCCTGATCCAGTTTTCCCAGGATCAGGAGATCCGCGCCCAGTTTAAGATATATCTCGGGAATGTCTTTTTCTTGCGCCAGAGCTTTTTCGTATTCCTTGACCGCTTCATTGGTCTCCCCGAGATTATCATAGATCGCGCCCATCATGTAATGAGTAAGCGCCGATGAAGTTGTCTTGATCTCAGGGGCATTTAACCTGACGCTGTCAATGAGCTTGCTGATCGGACCAGCATGAGCAGCTGTATCCAGCTCTCCAAGAGGGGATAGCGTAAACAAAAAACAGATAACTACGAAAAGAATAAATCGCACTGCCATTATACCTTCTTCTTATGACGGTCTCTTCGCATCCGTTTTTTTCGCTTGTGCCGTTTTACTTTTTTTATTTTACGTTTTTTTCCACAGGGCACTTTGCGTCACCTCCTCTTTAGTTGTGTTATATGTCAGGTGCAATGTCTTCTGTTTTAAACTTACACCTTATCCCTAGCACCTTTTCACCCTCAGGATTACAGGTTGGCTGGCACAAGCATCCGATCAACTTTGAAATAAAAAACTATTATTTCAAAATTGTCGGGCTGCTAGTAAATCACTTTATTCAACGGATACTCTATAAAACCTTCTGCTCCGGCTTTTCTGAGTTCCGGTATAAGTTTTTTTACGTCTTCTTCGTCTATAACCGTATCTATATCGACCCATTCCTGGCCGTAAAGCATGGAAACTGTAGGCGCTTTCATTGATGGTAAGATGGCTATTACTTTCTCGACATCCTCTTTTTTTGCGTTCATCTTCAGGCCTACTTTTCCTTCCGCCAATATGGCCCCTTTAAGAAGCAGTGTTATTTGTTCGAGTTTTTCTTTTTTCCAGGCATCCTTCCAGGCGCCGGAGTTAACAATGAACTGCGTAGTGGACTCACAAACAGTTTCGACTATACGAAGATCGTTGGCCCTCAGACTGCTCCCGGTTTCGGTAACTTCCACTATTGCATCAATGCCCATTTTAGGTTTAACTTCAGTGGCCCCCCAGCTGAACTCGACTTCAGCGTTAACACCTTTTTCCTCAAGATACTTTTTTGTTACATTGACCAGTTCCGTCGCTATTGTCCTGCCTTCGAGGTCTTTCACGCTTTTGATCTTCGACGCTTCCGGAACAGCAAGAACCCACCTTACGGGTTTCATGCTTCTCTTCGCATAAACAAGTTCAGCTATTTTTTCCACGCTTGAAGAGTTCTCTTCTACCCAGTCATTCCCGGTGATCCCGCAATCTATGATCCCGTCTTCCACATACCTTGATATCTCCTGGGCCCTGAACAGGACAACTTCTATATCCGGATCGTCAATGGAAGGAAAATACGACCGGGAGGAAACTTTTATTTTGTAGCCCGCTTTTCCGAACAGGCGCAGGGTGGTTTCCTGAAGACTTCCTTTCGGTATTCCCAATTTTAGTATGTTTTTGGTTTTACTCATATTGCCCTCTTTTTGTTTTAGTTAAACTGCTGCTAAAAAACATTATTTACTAACGACACAAAACCCTTTACACGATTTTGGCCTGATCATGTTAGGTGGAACATATATAATACCTTAACGCCTAAATATAAAATTTCAGATTAATTGTATATCAATATATATTTGGCGTCAAGGGATAGTTGGGGATATGTTGTTTAAGCACTGGGCCGAGGCATAAGTACCAGCGGATAGCGGGTAAGGTTGATCTACTGTGCGCCGGCAACCCTATCCGCTAAACGCTATACGCTATACGCTATTTATGTGGCTGGAATGGAACCAGGCGGAAGTGTCCTTGTTCTGGGAAGCGGGATATCAGGGTTATTGCATATTTTAGCTGCCCGTGCTATGGGAGCCGGCAGGATAATAGCGACTGATATCAGTGAAT